>JBFIDI010000343.1:0-6424 GCA_041581405.1 Burkholderiaceae bacterium | reverse complement strand
TCTACCTGGCCCTGGTCGTCGGCGGCGGCGCCTGGATGTCGGTGATGTCGACCTTCAACACCGCCACGCAGACCAGCGTGCCGCCGTGGGTGCGGGCACGCGCAGTGGCGATGCACACGCTGGCGGCGCTGGGCGCGTTCGCGCTGGGCTCGGCGTTCTGGGGTGCCTTGTCCGACATCGCCGGCCTGTCGAGCGCGCTCGTGACCGCCGCCGTGTGCATGGGCGCGGGCCCGCTGCTGGCGCGGCGTTTTCCGCTGCGCATGGGCGAGGCGCGCGACGTGACACCGGCCACGCCGTCGCTGCAGGACCTGTTCCTGGGCAAGGAGCCCGATCCGGGCGACGGCCCGATCGCGGTGGAGATGGCCTACCGGATCGACCCGCAGAACGCCGAGGACTTCCTCAGCGCCATCAGCCAGCTGCGCGCGACACGCCGGCGCGATGGCGCGACATTCTGGCGCGTCTACCGCGACCTGGCCGACCCGAACCGCTACCTGGAGCGATTCATCGTGACCTCCTGGGCCGACTACCTGCACCAGCGCGCCCGCGCCACGCTGGCCGACCACGAGATGGAGTCGGACGTGCGCAGCTTCCTGCTCGAGGGAGACACGGTCACCATGCAGCACTACATCGCCGAGCGTTGATGCCGCCGGTGCCGGCGCGCACCCGCCACCGGGTTTGACCTTTCGCAAATCCCTGCCGGCGACAGGGCGGTACGCTTGCCGCACATTTCGACCGGCGATTGCCCGCCCGGATCGCCACCATGCCCGACACCACCTCCCCCTGCTCCATGGCCCGCGCGCACGCGCATGACCGTCCTGCCTCGACCGACGCCGCCAGTGGCTGGATCGATCCCGAATGCGCGTCCTGGCTGCGCACAAGCGCATTGCGCCCGCTGCAGCTGCGCGGCCGCACGCTGCTGCCGATCGTGCAAGGCGGCATGGGCATCGGCGTGTCCGCGCACAAGCTGGCCGGCACCGTCGCATCGCTGGGCGGTGTCGGCACCATCTCCTCGGTCGACCTGCGCCGCCACCATCCCGACCTGATGGCGCGCACGCACGGCCTGCCGCCCGGCGACGCGGCGCGCGAGGCCATCGATGCGGCCAACCTGGAGGCGCTCTCGCGCGAGATCGCGCTGGCACGCGAACGCGCCGGCGGCCGCGGCCTGCTGGCGATCAACGTGATGCGCGCGGTCACCGCCTATGCGCCGTCGATCAGCCGCGCACTCGCATGCGGCATCGACGCCGTCGTGGTCGGTGCCGGCCTGCCGCTGGACCTGCCCGAGCTGGCGCGCGAACATCCTGCGACCGCGCTGATCCCCATCCTGTCGGATGCGCGAGGCGTGCAGCTGGTGGTGCGCAAGTGGGAACGCCGCCAGCGCCTGCCCGACGCCATCGTGATCGAGCACCCGCGGCTGGCCGGCGGCCACCTGGGGGCGGCGAAGATCGCCGACCTGAACGATCCGCGCTTCGAATTCGAGAACGCGATCCCGCAGTCACTGGCCTTCCTGCGCAGCGCCGGCATCGAGCGCGAGATACCGATCATCGCCGCAGGCGGCATCCGCTCGCGGGCCGACATCCGGCGCGTGCAGGACCTGGGCGCGGCCGCGGTGCAGATGGGCACGCCGTTCGCAGTCACGACCGAGGGTGACGCCGACCTCGCCTTCAAGCAGGTGCTGGCGCAGGCGTCCGACGCCGACATGGTCGAGTTCACCAGCGTGGCCGGCCTGCCGGCACGCGCGGTGCGCACGCCGTGGCTCGACGCCTACCTGCGCACCGAACACAAGCTGCAGGCCGTCGCGCACCCGAAGACCCGCTGCACCAAGAGTTTCGACTGCCTGGCCCAGTGCGGCCTGCGCGACGGCCTCGCCCAGTGGGGCCAGTTCTGCATCGACAACCAGCTCGCGGCCGCGATGCGCGGCGACACCCGCAAGGGCCTGTTCTTCCGCGGCGTCGGCGCACTGCCGTTCGGCGACCAGATCCGCAGCGTGCGCGAACTGATGCGGCAGCTGATGGTGCCGGGCCAGGCCTTGCTACCATCGGCCTGACGGCCGGCGGCACCGGGCCGCCCCGCCACCCGCATGCTGCTCCAGATCGAGGAACCGATACCCGACAAGCCACCCGGCCTGCCCTTGCTGCGCACCGGGCTGCGGCCGTTCTACCTGCTCAGCGCGATGGCCGCCGCCATCACGGTACCGGTCTGGCTCGCCGTGCTGCTGGTTCCGCTGCCGTGGCCCGCCGCCATGGCGCCCGTGTACTGGCATGCCCATGAAATGATCTACGGCTTCGCCGGCGCCACCGTGATCGGCTTTCTGCTCAGCGCCAGTCGCGCCTGGACCGGCCTGGGGACGACACGCGCCGGCGCGCTGGGCGCCCTGGCCCTGCTGTGGCTGGCCGGACGGCTCGCGCTGTTCGTCGCACCGTATCCCGTCTACGCCGCGCTCGACCTCGCGTTGCTGCCCATCGTCGCCGTCGTGCTGATCCGGCTGCTGCTGTCCACGGGCATGCGCCGCAACCTGCCGCTGGCCATCATCGTGCTGGCACTGGCGCTGGCGAACCTGGTGTTCCACCTGGCGGTGCTGCAATGGCTGGCGCTGCAACCGCGGCCGGCCCTGCACGCGGCGCTGGGTTTGCTGGTGCTGATGCAAAGCGTGATGGCCGGGCGTGTCATCCCCGGCTTCACCATCAGCGCGGCGCGCGGCAGGTTGCGGATCACCCCGCTGCCCTGGCTCGACAAGGCCTGCCTGGGCGCAACGGCGGCAGGCCTGGCAGCGTGGGTGGCGGCGCCGCCGGGCTGGTCCGCGTGGACCGCGGCGATATTGCTGCTGGCCGCGTTCGGTCACGCGCTGCGGCAATGGCGCTGGCGGTCGCGCGTGGTGTGGCAGCGGCCGGTGTTGTGGATCCTGCACGCGGCCTACCTGTGGATCACGCTCGGGCTGGCCCTGCTCGCGCTGGCCCACCTGGGCTGGATCGCCCTGTCGGCCGGCATCCATGCGCTGGGCGTGGGCGCCACCGGCGGCCTGATCATCGGCATGATGACGCGCACCGCGCGCGGACACACCGGTCGCGGCCTGCACACCGGCGCCTGGGAGATCGGCGCCTATGGCCTGGTGCTGCTGGCCGCCACCCTGCGCGTGGCACAGACGCTGGCGCCGTCCGAGGCCACGACACCGATGCTGGTGGGCGCGGCAGCCGCGTGGAGCGCGGCCTTTGCCATCTACCTGTGGATCTACACGCCGTGGCTGGTACACACCCGCACGGACGGACGCGACGGATAAACACCATGGACTACGCCGACATTCGCCTGCTGCACATCAGCTGCGCCAGCATCAGCATCTGCCTGTTCGTCCTGCGCGGCGCGTTGCAGTTCAGCGGGATTGCATGGCGTCGCTGGCGCCTGTTGCGGATCGCACCACACGTCAACGACACCGTGCTGCTGGCGGCGGCGATTGCCTTGTCGTGGATCAGCCACCAGATCCCGCTGCAGCAGGACTGGCTCACCGCCAAGGTCGGTGCGCTGCTGCTGTACATCGTGCTCGGCCACATGGCGTTTCGCGCCGGCGCGCCACCGGCGCGCCAGGCCATGGCATTCGCCGCGGCGCTGGCCACCGTGGCCTACATCGTGATGGTGGCGATCACGCGATCGGCCACACTGGGCCTGGGGTGAAACCCGCGCCCCTCAGTTGAACACGACGGTGTGGCCGTCGCGATCGAACGGGATGAAGGACGACAGGTTCCCGCTCTTGATCGACTCGGTCATGCCGTCGAGTGCGCGGGCCACGTCGGCCGCTGCCGGCGCGACACCCTGGCGGCCCGCGATCGCGGCCACGAACACGATGGCCCAGGGCTTGTCGCCGAACGCCAGCGATTCGCGCGCCAGCGTCGCGAAGTCGACGAGTTCGTCCGGCGCCTTGTCGACCGTCATCACCGGCACCAGGGCACCACCTTCACCGGCCTCGAAACGCCGGCGTTCCTCCTCGGTGCTGTCCTCGGCCAGTTCGGCCTGCGCAAACACGAACAACAGCCGCTGGGGTTCGCTCTGGGCGCGGGCGGCGGTCAACAGGTCACTGAAACTGGAGATGTTCATGGCGACAGGCCCGGATGCAGCCGGGTCGAAATGGGAGTAAAAAGACGGAGGGACGAGGTTCCGATTATCGACCTTTGTGGCAGGTCAACTCCACGTGCGTGAGCGCGCCCTATGCTTGACCGCATCAGTCGAGAAACACACCGGACAACGAAGCAGGAGACCGACACCACCATGTCCAGCACGCGCAGCGCACCCAGGCCCGACACCGCAACGGCCAGCCCCTTGCCCCCGCAATCCATCAGCGAGGAAGTGCTGCTGGAGAAATACGCCAAGGACGACGAACGCACGGTCGCCGACGTCAACCGGCGCGTCGCGCGGGCCCTGGCCCTGGCCGAGAAACCCGAGAAACGCGCGCACTGGGAAGCGCGCTTCCTCGGCGCGTTGCAAGGGGGCTTCCTGCCCGCCGGCCGCATCCAGTCGGCCGCGGGCACCGACCTCTCGGCCACGCTGATCAACTGCTTCGTGCAACCCGTCGGCGACTCCATTGCACATGAGGACGACGGCGATCCCGGCATCTACATCGCGCTCACGCAGGCTGCAGAGACCATGCGCAAGGGCGGTGGTGTCGGCTACGACTTCTCGCGCATCCGTCCGCGCGGCGCCTGGGTCGGCAGCACACGTTCGAGCGCTTCCGGGCCGGTCAGCTACATGCAGGTGTTCGACCGCTCCTGCGAGACCGTCGAATCGGCCGGTTCGCGGCGCGGCGCGCAGATGGGCGTGTTGCGCTGCGACCATCCGGACATCGAGGAATTCATCCGCGCCAAGGACACCGGCGGCCTGAGCAACTTCAACATCTCGGTCGGCGTCACCGATGCCTTCATGCAGGCCGTGCAGGCCGACGCGGAAATCGAGCTGGTGCACCGCGCCGAACCCGGCCCGGCGCAGAAACAGGCCGGCGCCCACCAGGTCACACCACCCGACGCCAGCCCCTACTGGGTCTACCGCAAGCTGCCGGCGCGGCAGTTGTGGGACCAGATCATGCGCTCGACCTACGACCATGCCGAACCCGGCGTGTTGTTCCTGGACCGCATCAACAACGACAACAACCTGCAGTATTGCGAGACGATCGCGAGCACGAATCCCTGCGTCACGGCCGACACCTGGGTCATGACCGGCGACGGGGCGCGTCCGGTGTCGAGCCTGGTCGGACAGCCTTTCCTGGCCATCGTCGACGGCAAGGCCTACCGCACCGAATCCGAGGGCTTCTTCCCCACCGGGACCAAGCCGGTGTTCGCTTTGCGCACGCGCGAAGGCCATGCGCTGCGCCTGACCGCCGACCATCCGGTGCGCCGCGTGACCCGCAAGACGCGTTACCTCGTCGAGAGCGCATGGACAACCGTGTCCGACCTGCGCATCGGCGACGAGCTGGTGCTGAACAACCACCGCAACGCGCAGGGCTGGGCCGGGCCGTACACGCAGGCCGAGGGTTACCTGGTCGGGCTGCTGATCGGTGATGGCACCCTGAAGAACGACGAGGCCGTGTTGTCGGCCTGGGCGCCGGAGTTGCGCGCCGTCAGCGGCGCGCCGGCCGCGTTCGACCACAGCGCGGGCGGCATCATGCGCGCTGCCGAAGCCGCCGCGATGACGCTGCCGCATCGTGCGGACTTCCGCGGCTGGCAACGCGCGGTGGCGGGGCGCGGCGAGTTCCGGCTGGCATCCGGCGCCTTGCGCCGTCTCGCGCTCGAGCTCGGGGCCGCGCCGGGCCACAAGACCATCACGCCGGCGATGGAAGCAGCGTCGTCCGACTTCTGCCGCGGCCTGCTGCGCGGCCTGTTCGATGCCGACGGGTCGGTCCAGGGCACGCAGGACAAAGGGGTCAGCGTGCGGCTCACGCAGGTCGACGCGGCGGCGCTGGCCGCGGTGCAGCGCATGCTGCTGCGCCTGGGCATCGCATCGACGATCTACCGCGACCGCAAGCCCTCGAACGTCAGCCGCCTGCCCGACGGCCGTGGCGGCTTGCGCGACTATGCCAGCCAGCCGCTGCATGTGCTGGTCATCAGCGGCGACAACCTGGCGGTGTTCGCCGAGCGCATCGGATTCGAGGACACGGCCAAGGCCGAGCGCTTGCAGGACAACCTGGCTGCGTACCGGCGCACGATGAACGCCGAACGTTTCACGGCCGAGGTGGTCGCGATCGACGCGGACGGCGTGGAGCCGGTGTTCGATGTCACGGTCGAAGACGTGCATGCTTTCGACGCCAATGGTTTTCTCGTGCACAACTGCGGCGAACAGCCGCTGCCGGCCTACGGCTGCTGCTGCCTGGGCTCGATCGACCTGACGCGTTTCATCCAGGCGCCGTTCAGCGACGACGCGCGTTTCGACGAAGCAGGTTTCACGGCAC
>JBFIDI010000342.1:0-6427 GCA_041581405.1 Burkholderiaceae bacterium | reverse complement strand
CGTCCATCAGGCTGAACATCTGCGCCTGCTGGAACGGGCTCATGCGCCCGGCCGGGCTGGTCATGAAGACCGACACGCCGCGTTTGCCCCGCATCGCGTATTCGGCCGCGCTGCCGGTGTCGCCGCTGGTGGCGCCCAGGATGTTGAGCGTCTCGCCGCGGCGCGCCAGTTCGTACTCGAACAGGTTGCCCAGCAGTTGCATCGCCATGTCCTTGAACGCCAGCGTCGGGCCGTTGGACAAGGCCTCGAGGTACAGCGGCGCGCACGCGCCGCCCTCGCCGGCCGGCTGCCCGGGATCGAGCACGCGCAGCGGCACGATCGCCTCGGTACCGAACACGGCCGGGGTGTAGGTGCGGGCGCACAACGCGCGCAGGTCGGAGGCGGGAATGTCGTCGATGTACAGCGACAGGATTTCGAACGCCAGCTCGGCGTACGGCAATGCCCGCCAGCGCGTCAGCGTGGCGTCGTCGACCTGCGGATAGTGCTCGGGCAGGTACAGGCCGCCATCGGGCGCCAGGCCTTCGAGCAGGATGTCGCAGAAACGCTGGCCGCTGGCGTGGCCGCGGGTGGAGACATAGCGCATCAGGCCAGCTCCTCCTTGCGGATGCGCGTGATCGGCTGCAACACGCTGGGCAATGCCTGCATCCGGGCCACCGCGTCGTTCATCGTGCCTTCGCGGGTGTCGTGCGTCAGGATGATGAGGTCGGTCTGTTCGACCTGCGATCCGTTGCCGTCGGCGGCGATCTCGTCGGCTTCGCGCTGCAGCATCGCATCGATGCTGATGTCGGCGTCGGCCAGGATGCCGGTGACCTTGGACAACACGCCCGCCTGGTCGGCCACGCGCAGGCGCAGGTAGTAACTGGTCACCACGTCGTCCATGGGCAGCACCGGCAGGTCGTCGCCCGGCGCGCCCGGATGGAAGGCCAGGTGCGGCACACGGTGCGCGGGATCGGCCGTATGCAGCCGGGTCACGTCGACCAGGTCGGCAATCACCGCACTGGCCGTCGGTTCACTGCCGGCGCCCTTGCCGTAATACAGCGTCGTTCCCACGGCATCACCCTGCACCACCACCGCATTCATCGCGCCTTCCACGTTCGCGATCAGGCGCTTGCTCGGCACCAGGCTCGGATGCACCCGCAACTCGATGCCACGCGGCGCACCCGTCTTGCTGTCGACGCTGCGCTTGGTGATGCCCAGCAGCTTGATGCGATAACCCAGCTGTTCCGCATATCGGATGTCCTGCGCACCCAGCGCGGTGATGCCTTCGATATGCGCCTTGTCGAACTGCACCGGCACGCCGAACGCAATGGCCGACATCAGCGTGATCTTGTGCGCCGCATCGACACCTTCGATGTCGAAGGTGGGGTCCGCCTCCGCATAACCGAGGCGTTGCGCCTCCTTGAGCACGACGTCGAAATCCAGGCCCTTGTTGCGCATCTCGCTGAGGATGAAGTTCGTCGTGCCGTTGATGATGCCGGCGATCCACTGGATGCTGTTGGCGGTGAGCCCCTCGCGCAAGGCCTTGATGATCGGAATGCCGCCGGCAACGGCCGCCTCGAACGCCACCATCACGCCCTTGGCATGGGCCGCGGCAAAGATCTCGGTGCCGTGCACGGCCAGCAAGGCCTTGTTGGCCGTGACCACGTGTTTGCCGGCCGCGATGGCCTCCATCACCAGCTGGCGCGCGATACCGTAACCGCCGATGAGTTCGATCACGATGTCGATGTCGGGGTTGGCAATCACGGCGCGCGCGTCGTTCACGACCGTCACGCCCTCGCCGACCAGCGAGCGCGCACGCTCGACGTCGAGGTCGGCCACCATCGTTATGTCGATGCCGCGGCCCGCGCGACGACGGATCTCGGCCTGGTTGCGCTTGAGCACACTGTAGGTGCCACTGCCGACGGTTCCTATGCCCAGCAGGCCTACTTGGATCGGTTTCATGCAATAGTCTTCTTGGTTGATGGCGATGGAAAGCAGCGCGGTGCCGGTCCCGCAACTCAGGCCCGGGCGGCCACCAGTTTCACGGATGCCGACGTGGATGCGGCCGCGCGGGCGCGTTCGTCCGCGTGGCGATGGCGGTAGTGCTCGAGGAACCGGGCCATGCGGCCGATCGCCTCGCGCAGGTCGTCCTCGTGCGGCAGGAAGACGATGCGGAAATGGTCGGGGTCGGCCCAGTTGAAGCCGGTGCCCTGCACCAGCATGACCTTGGTCTCCTGCAGTAACTCGAGGATGAACTCCTGGTCGTCGCGGATCGGATAGATCTCGGGGTCGAGCCGGGGAAACATGTACAACGCGGCTTGCGGCTTGACGCAGCTCACGCCGGGAATCGCGGTGATGAGTTCGTAGGCCAGGTCGCGCTGGCGCCGCAAGCGCCCGCCCTCGGCGATCAGGTCGTTGATGCTCTGGTAGCCGCCGAGCGCGGTCTGGATCGCCCATTGCCCCGGCACGTTCGGACACAGCCGCAGGTTGGACATCATGTTCAGGCCGTCGATGTAGTCCTTGGCCACGAACTTGTCGCCGGACACCACGAGCCATCCGGCGCGATAACCGCAGGATCGGTAACTCTTGCTCAGGCTGTTGAAGGTCAGCGTCAACACGTCGTCGCTGAGCGACCCCATGGCCGTGTGCTGCGCGCCGTCGTACAGGATCTTGTCGTAGACCTCGTCGGCGAAGATGGCCAGGCCGAACTCGCGCGCGATCTCGATGATGCCGCGCAGCAGATCGTCCGAATACAGGGCCCCGGTCGGATTGTTCGGGTTGATCACGACGATGCCCTTGGTGCGGGGCGTGACCTTGGCGCGTATATCGGCCAGGTCGGGCATCCAGCCACGCGACTCGTCGCACCGGTAATGCACCGGCACGCCGCCGGACAACACGACGGCCGCCGTCCACAGGGGATAGTCCGGCGACGGAATCAGCATCTCGTCACCGTCGTTGAGCAAGGCGTTGCTGGCCATCACGATCAGCTCCGAGGCGCCATTGCCCAGGTAGATGTCGTCGAGCGTCACGCCCGCGATGCCCTGCTGCTGGGTGTAGTGCATGACCGCCTTGCGCGCGGCAAAGATGCCCTTGCTGTCCGAGTACCCGGAGGAGTTCGGCAGGTTGCGGATCATGTCCTGCTGGATCTCCTCGGGCGAATCGAAGCCGAACACGGCCAGGTTGCCGATGTTGAGCTTGATGATCTTGTGGCCTTCGTCCTCCATGCGCTGGGCGCACTCGAGGATCGGGCCCCGGATGTCGTAGCAGACGTTGTCAAGCTTGGTCGATTTGCGAATCGTCTTCATGGGAGTGTCGGGCGCGCGGCCTGTACAGCGGGAAACCTATAATTTGACCACAGTTGCGCCTGCCGCCACCCGATGAAACTCCACCCCGACCAATCCCCTGTCCAGACCATCTCCGGCTACGGCGATGGCTGGATCGCCGTCGATGGCGAGCGCATCGCGCACAGCGTGATCATCGGCTCCGATGGCCAGCGCATCGCCTGGTGCTGCGAAAGTTTCACCGACCTGGGTGCGGCACACTTCCAGCAACTGGCCGAGCTCGACACCGAACTGGTGATCTTCGGCAGTGGCGGCCGCATCCGGTTTCCGCAGCCCGCCTGGCTGGCGCCGCTGATGGAGCGGCGCATCGGCGTCGAGACCATGGATACCCAGGCGGCGTGCCGCACCTACAACATCCTCGCGGGCGAGGGACGCAAGGTCGCCGTGGCATTGTTGATCGAAGTTCCGTCGCATTAGCGTTTATTGCGGGTGTTTTGCGGTTAAAATACCGGTCTTCGGTCGAGGCGCTCGCCCCTGCATCTGCTCCACACGCGAGCGGGCCTGCAGGCCCGGCGCCAGACCCTGACACATCCAGCACGAGAAGACCCAAGCACCTTATGGCGATCGTTGTCAACAAACCCCTCCCCGAATTCGAAGCCGTCGCCACCAACGGTGTGAAGGTGACCAACACCAGTCACCTGGGTGCCACGTTGGTGCTGTATTTCTACCCCAAGGACAACACGCCCGGCTGCACCACCGAAGCCATGCAGTTCCGCGACAAGTACAAGGACTTCGTCAAGGCCGGTGCGACGGTTTTCGGCGTCTCGCGTGACAATATGAAGTCGCACGACGACTTCAAGCTCAAGCTGGAGCTGCCGTTCGAGCTGATCGCCGACACCGAAGAGAAGATGTGCCACATGTTCGGCGTGGTCAAGAACAAGATCATGTACGGCAAAAAGGTCAAGGGCATCGAGCGCAGCACCTTCCTGATCGGCGCCGATGGCGTGCTCAAGGAAGAATGGCGTGGACTCAAGGTTCCCGGCCATGTCGACGATGTGCTCAAGGCCGTCAAGGCGCTGAAAAAGTCGGCCTGACCGACGCCGGTCGGCTGCCATACGGCTCATGCATAATGAGCCATGCATCGGAGTTCAGCAACCGTTTCCGCAACGAAGCCGCCTTGGTCCAGGGCGGCTTTCTTGTTTGTGGGCCGCGTACGGTGCGATCGTCCGGCGCCGACAACATCCCCTTTCGTGAGTACCCAGGACCATGCCACTGCCACCCGCTCCCACCAAACGTGCCGCTCTGCTGACCAGCAAGGCATTTGAGGCCGCCACCAGCGGTGTTTCCCGAGCCAGACGCAAGCCCGCCGGCACCGCCCCGGCCATCCGCGACACCCTTCCCGACATCGGCATGGCCGCGGTGCCGCCCGACGAACCGGCGACGGTAACCCGCCACCAGGCCCGGGCCCCCGCCAAGCCGGTCACGCGTGCATTGCACAGCGTTCCGGCGACCGAAGCGCCGGCGACCCGTGCCACCGAAACCTCGAGCAGGCCCCGGCGCCGCAAGGCCATGGGCAATCCCAAGCTGTTCGTGCTCGACACCAACGTGCTGCTGCACGATCCGATGTGCCTGTTCCGCTTCGAGGAACACGATATCTTCCTGCCGATGATCGTGCTCGAGGAACTCGACGCGCACAAGAAGGGCATGACCGAGGTCGCCCGCAACGCCCGCCAGACCAGCCGATGGCTCGACGCGCTGGCAGGCGCCGACGGTGCGGACATCGGAGCCGGATTGCCGCTGGACAGTACCGGCCACAGCGACGCCGGTGGCAAGCTGTTCTTCCAGACCCAGACGCTGGACTTCTCGCTGCCGACCAGCCTGCCCCAAGGCAAGGCCGACAATCAGATCCTGGGCGTGGTCGAGGCGCTGGGCCGGCAACAACGCGCCGCCAAGCAAGGCAAGACGGGCGACGACCTCAAGGGGCGTGATGTCGTGCTGGTGTCGAAGGACATCAACATGCGCGTCAAGGCGCGTGCGCTGGGCCTGGCCACCGACGATTACCAGAACGACAAGACGCTGGCCGACGGCGACCTGCTGTATTCCGGTTCGCAGGCCTTGCCGTCCGATTTCTGGGCCACGCACGGCCAGACCGTGGAAAGCTGGCAACAAGGCGTACACACCTTTTATCGGATCAACGGGCCGGTGGTGCCCAGCCTGATGATCAACCAGTTCGTCTATTTCGAGTCGCCGGGCGAACCCAGCCTGTATGCCCGGGTCACCGAGATCCGCGGCAAGACCGCGGTGCTCAAGACGCTGAAGGACTACACCCACCTCAAGAACGCGGTCTGGGGCGTGACCACCCGCAACCGTGAACAGAATTTCGCGATGAACCTGCTGATGGATCCGGAGGTGGACTTCGTCACGCTGACCGGAACGGCCGGCACCGGCAAGACGCTGATGGCGCTGGCCTCCGGCCTGACACAGGTGCTCGACGACCGTCGCTACACCGAGATCATCGTCACGCGGGCCACGGTCAGCGTCGGCGAGGACATCGGCTTCCTGCCCGGCACCGAGGAGGAAAAGATGGGCCCGTGGATGGGCGCACTGGACGACAACCTGGAGGTGCTGGGCAAGACCGACACCGGCGCCGGCGAATGGGGTCGTGCGGCGACGAGTGAACTGATCCGCAGCCGCATCAAGGTCAAGAGCATGAACTTCATGCGGGGGCGTACCTTCCTGAACAAATACGTCATCATCGACGAGGCGCAGAACCTCACGCCCAAGCAGATGAAGACCCTGATCACCCGCGCCGGGCCGGGCACCAAGATCATCTGCATGGGCAACCTGGCGCAGATCGACACGCCCTACCTGACCGAAGGGTCGTCAGGCCTGACCTTCGCGGTCGACAAGTTCAAGGGTTGGCCGCACAGCGGCCACATCACGCTGGCACGGGGGGAACGCTCCCGCCTGGCCGACTTCGCCAGCGAAGTGTTGTGACGAAACCTTGGTGCCAGAGCAAAAATCGCTGCGCGATTTCTTGGTCTGGCACACAAGGTGAACAGCCGACATCCGACGAGATGTTGGAGCCAGAGCAAAAATTGCTGCGCAATTTATTGGTCTGGCACACAAGGTCTCAGAATTCATCCCTGCCGGCAAACCGGGCCAGG
>JBFIDI010000341.1:0-6429 GCA_041581405.1 Burkholderiaceae bacterium | reverse complement strand
GCTCGGCGCGGCGGCGCTAGGCGCGCCGCCCCGGCACCGGCCGTCAACCGAGGCCCGACGGCGCCGCGGGGGTCCGTCGCGCCAGGCTGCGCCAGGCCACCACGCTGACGACGGCCCAGAAGCCGAAGCGCAATGCGAGCGCGCCGACGGTGCGCATCTCGTAGGCGCCGCCAGCGAGCACATGGAACCCGAAGGCCGTTGCGATGGCCGCGGTCGCCACGGCCAGCATGGCGGCCAGCGTCACCGCCCAGCGCTGGGTCCGTCACAGACCGATACCGGCGGCGACATACGCGAATCCGGCCAGGAAGTTGAACCACAACACATACGGCACGGCGTGGCCGACGGCGGCGCGCGCCGCCGCGTCGCCGAACAACGCGCGTGCGCCGCTGGCAATCGTGAGGACGCCGAACGCCATGCCGACGACGGCCAGGGTTCTGAAGGATCGAGCCTGTTTCATCGTGACTTCTCCAACAAATGGTGGGGTGGGGTGCCAGGACTCAGAGTTCCAGCCCCTGGCCGGCTTCTTCCTCGGTGCCGCCGTCGCGGATGCGGTACAGGCGCCGGAAGGTGGGGATGATCTTTTCGTCGTGGGTCACGACGATGATGGCGGTGCGGTAGTGCCGGGCCATGTCGCGCAGGATGCGCATCACGCCCAGCGCGCGTTCGGTGTCCAGCGGCGCGGTCGGTTCGTCGGCCAGGATCACCGGGGGCTGGTTGGCCAGCGCTCGCGCGATCGCCACGCGTTGTTGCTCGCCGCCGGACAGTTGCGTCGGTTCGGCCTGCGCACGGTGGCCGACGCCCAGCGCGTCGAGCAGTTCGCGCGCGCGCTGGCGGGCCTTGCCGTTGGGCTGGCCGGCGAGCATCGGCAACAACGCGACGTTGTCGGTCACGTCGAGGAACGGAATCAGGAACGGGGCCTGGAAGATGAAGCCGATGCTGTCGCGGCGCAGCGCGCGCAGGTCGCTCAATTGCCAGCCGTTGTCGTAGATCGTCCGCTCGCCGAGCTGCATCCGGCCCGTGGTCGGTTCGATGACCGCACCCAGGCACTTGAGCAGCGTGCTCTTGCCCGAGCCGGACGGTCCGATCAGGCCGACCACCTCACCCGGCGCCACCTGCATGTTGACGTTCTTCAGCGCGTCGACGGCCGACGCGCCTTCGCCGTAACGTTTGCTCAGCGCGGAGATGCGGATGCCCAGTTCAGCCATGGTGCGCCCTCATCCGATCGCCGCCGCCGGATCGACCCGCAGCGCGGCGCGGATCGCCAGCGTGCTGGCCAGCGCGCAGACCAGCATCACGGCGACCAGGCCGCGCATCGCGTCGCCGGTTTCCAGCAACACGTATTTCGGAAAGATCGGCGCCCACACCGTGGCCGAGATCTTGCCGACGACAAAACCGATCAGGCCCAGGCCCAGTGCCTGCTGCAGGATCATGCTGGCGATGGTGGTGTTGCGCGTGCCGATCAGCTTGAGCACGGCGATCTCGCGCAGCTTGCCCAGCGTCATCGTGTAGATGATGAAGGCCACGATGGCGGCGCTGACGATGGCCAGGATGACCAGGAACATGCCGATCTGGCGTGCCGAGGTCGCGATCAGCTTGGCCACCAGGATCTCCTCCATCTGCAAGCGGCTGTAGGCCTCCAGGTGTTTCCAGCGCCGGATCGGCGCGGCCACCTGCTCCGCGTCGTGCCCGGGCATCAGCTGCACCAGCACCGCGTTGACGTTGCGGTTGGAGGACTGCGCCTGCAGCACCGCGTCGAGCAGGCCGGGCACGCCCGGGCGGTTCAGCGCCGGGTTGGCCGCGGTGCGGGCACGGTCGTTGTGGATGGCGTCGTTGTCCTTCAGGTATTGCGCCTCCTGCGCGTCCTGCAGGCCGATGAACACCATCGGGTCGCCGCCGGAGGACACCATGCGCCGGGTCAGGCCGACCACGGTGTAGTCGTGGCGGCGGATGCGGATCCGGTCGCCGACGCGGAACCCGGTCTTCTCGTCGGCCACGGCCTCGTAGTGGTTGCGCGTGATGTGGCGCCCGGCGATCAGGTAGTCCGGTTGACCGGGCTGGCCCGGCTCCATGCCGACGACCATGGCCCGGATGTCGGTCGCGTCGTGGCGCACCTGCATCGTGAAGTAGGTGACGTTGGCGGCACGGGCCACGCCGGGCAGGCCGAGGATGGAGCGGTAGACGTCGTCGCGCAGGCTCGACGATTCCGCGTACGGCCCCTGCGTGTCCTTCTGCACCACCCACAGGTCGGCGCCGCTGTTGGTCAGCAACATGCGCGCGTCGTCGACCATGCCGCGGTAGACCCCGGCCATGGTCAGCGTCACGCCGATCAGCAGGCCCAGCCCGAATCCCGTGAAGACGAACTTGCTCCACGCATGCACGATGTCGCGGCCGGCCAGGCTGATCATGGCTTTTGCGCGACCAGGGACGGCCGTACCGTGATGCGGCTGTCGGCATCCAGGGTTTTCGCGCTGTAGACGACGACCCGGTCGCCCGATGCCAGCCCGGCCAGCACCAGGACGCGACCGTCCAGGCTGGACGGGCCCAGGCGCAGTTCGACGAATTGCAGCTTTCCATCGTGCAGCCGCCAGGCGCCGAGCCGCCCGTCGACACGGCGGATCGCGGCATTGGGCACGACCAGGGCGGGCGCGGTGGCCGGCAGCGCCACGGTGACCTCGGCCAGTTCGCCGACCGCCGTGCCCGCCGGCAGGTCGTCGACGGAGACCTGCGCCATGCGTTCCTCGGTCACGCTGTCGCCCTGCATCTCGACCCGTGCCACGCGGCCGGGCAGGGAGTGTTCCGCCATCGAACGCAGGACGATCGCGGCTGGCAGGCCCGGGGCCAGGCCGCCCGAGCGGGCCTGGTCGAACCGTGCCTTGATCCACAGGCTGGCCGGATCGATCAGCCGCAGGATCGGCTGGCCGGCGACGACGGTGGAGCCCGGCTCCGCCTCGCGCGACAACACGACGCTGTCCTGCGTGGCCAGCAGTCGGGTGTTGCCGCGTTGCTGCAGCAAGCCTGCGCGTTCGGCCTGCAGCCGTTCGCGGTCGTGCCGCGCCGCGGCCAGGTTGGCACGGGCGCTGCGCAGGCCGGCGTTGGCGGAGACGAGTTCCTGTCGCTTCCCGTCCATGGAGCCGCTGCTGATGAAACCCTGGCGCTCGAGGTCGGCATACCGGCGCTGGTTGGCGGCGGCGAGCTCCCGGCGCGCCTGGCTGTCGGATTCCTGCGCCTGGGCCGCGGCGATGGTGCTTTCGGCGCGCAGCAAGGACGCATCGAGTGCGCGCAGCCGTTCGTCCAGGTCGATCGGGTCGATCTCGGCCAGCAACTGGCCGGCCCGGACACGGTCGCCGACGTCGACCCGTACGCGCAACACGCGGGCGGCGCCGGTCGGTCCGATCAGGTAGCTGCGCTGCGCCTCGACCACGCCGATGCCGAACAGCGTCGGCGCCAGCGTGTCCTCGGACACGGTCGTGACGGTCACCGGCACCGGGGCCAGCGGACCGGTGCTGCGCATGACGTAGACGACCGCGGCGAGCAGCGACACGCCGAGCAGGCCCAGCGACACGGAACGCAACAGGGAGCGGCGCGGCATCATCGCTGTACGCGGATCCCGCGCTCGTAGATGGCGAATACCCGGGGCGCCAGTTCCCGCATGGCGCTGGTCTGGCCACTCATGACGGACTGCATGGCCAGTCCCTGGATCTGACCCAGGAACATCGTGGCCGCCGCCGCGACATCGAGATCGTCGGCTGCCTCGTGCGCGGCCACGGCCTTGCGCAGCAGGTCCTGTACCAGCGCGCGGTGCGCCTGCATCAGGTCGCGCGCGCGCTGCTTGATCGGTGTGTCGCCGGCTTGCTGGAGCTGGTGCAGCACCAGCCGCGGAACACCCGGATGTGCGGCGACGAAGGCGACATGGGCGTCGAACACCGCGCGCAGCGCCGCGCAGGGCGATGGCATGGATGACGCGGCGTCGGAGAGGGCCTGCAGCAGCTGTTCGGCGGCCCAGTCCATGGCCGCGCGCCAGACCGCATCCTTGCTGGCGAAATGCTTGAACAAGGCGCCCTGGCTGAGCCCGACGGCGCTGGCCAGTTCGGTCGTGGTGATCGCGGCGGGGCTGTTGCCGGCTGCCAGGCGGAGCGCAGCCGCGACGATGGCGCTTTGCCGCTCATCGGTCGGGAGGCGTTCGACAGGGTTTCTGAGGTTCTGCATGCTGTGGTAAGTAATTGATTGCTTTCCATAATTGTGCGCCGAAAGACGCGGCGGGGTCAAGCCGCTACCGTCGTCAGGGTCATCGCGGCGCGCACGGCGCTCCGATGTGTTGCGGTTCCATCGTGTCCGGGCCTCGCCGCCCCGCAGAGCGCAGGAAAATGCACCGCATCTGCGCGAGCGCAAGCAGCTGCCGATGCGCAGGGCGTCTAATGGAACGAGGTCATGTGCCACGCGTCTTCGGACCGGTCGGCCATGCGCCTGAATCCTCGCCGGGCGGGCCCGCAAGGTCCGCGACGGCGTGTGTGATGGATGGATCGATCGTCGAACCGGAGTAACGAATCATGCGCAAACCAACCATCGTGGGCCTCGGAGCCCTTGTGCTGACCACACTGCTGTCCGCCGGCTGTGCACACGACCGCACGATGCGCCATGGCGCAATGCACGGCGGCGCCGGCATGGCGGGCGGCATGGGCCCGCAGGCCATGGACGCCGACAAGGACGGCATGATCTCCCGCGACGAGTTCATGAACTACCACGGCGCCATGTACGACCGCATGCCGAAGAACAGCGGCGGAACGGTCAGCGTCGCGGAGATGAACAAGATGATGCACCACGGGGCCAAGAGCCCCTGACCGGGCGGCGAGCACCACGCGCCGCCATGCCCTTGGCGCTTATCGGGCTGGCGGCATCGCCGGAGACAGGAAGGCGGTGCCATCCGGACGGCCGTCCAGGTACAAGGACGCGGTCGCTTCCGGCGATTCGGCGACCAGCCTGCCGCGCCGGAACACCTTGAGCCGGGTTGCGCGCAGCCGGATCGCCTCGACCGGGTCGCGCGCCTGCAGCAGCACGAAGTCGGCGTGGCATCCGGTCGTCAGGCCGTAGTCCTGCAGCTGAAGAATGCGCGCGGCGCTGGTCGTGACCGCGTCGAAACATTGCTGCATCGACGTGCGGCTGGTCATCTGGGCCACGTGCAGGCCCATCGAGGCGACCTCGAGCATGTCGCCGCTGCCCAGCGCATACCAGGGGTCCATCACGCAGTCCTGGCCGAACGCGACGGTGACGCCGTGGGCCAGCAGTTCCGGCACGCGGGTCATGCCGCGGCGTTTCGGGTAACTGTCGTGCCGACCCTGCAGCGTGATGTTGATCAGCGGGTTGCTGACCACGTGTAGCTGCGCCTCGGCCATCAGCGGCAGCAGCTTGGACACGTAGTAGTTGTCCATCGAATGCATCGAGGTCAGGTGCGAGCCGGTGACGCGGCCGTGCATGCCCAGGCGCTGGGTCTCGAAGGCCAGTGTCTCGACATGGCGCGACAGCGGGTCGTCGGACTCGTCGCAATGCATGTCGACCAGCTTGCCGCGGCGCGCGGCGATCTCGCACAGCAGCTTGACACTGGCCGCGCCGTCCGCCATCGTGCGTTCGAAATGCGGGATGCCGCCGACCACGTCCACGCCCATGTCGAGCGCCCGCTCCAGGTTGGCCAGCGCGCCGGCAGAGCGCAACACGCCGTCCTGCGGGAAGGCGACCAGTTGCAGGTCGAGATACGGGGCGACCCGCTGCTTCACCTCGAGCAGTGCCTCGACCGCCAGCAGCCGCTCGTCGCTGGTGTCGACGTGCGAGCGGATGGCGAGCAGGCCGCGCGCCACGGCCCAGTCGCAATACGCCAGGGCCCGTTCGACCACGGCCTCCTGCGTCAGCGTCGGCTTGAGTTCGCCCCACAAGGCGATGCCCTCGAGCAGCGTGCCGCTCTGGTTGACACGCGGCATGCCGTAGCTCAGCGTCGAGTCCATGTGGAAATGGGCGTCGACGAACGGCGGGCTGACCAGCAAGCCCTGGGCATCGATGGTCTCGCGTGCGGGCGCGTCGATGACCGGCGCCACGTCGACGATACGGCCGCCCTGCACGGCGATGGCCATCGGGCTGCGGCCGTCGGGCAGGGTGGCGTTGTGCAGCAGCAGGTCGAGCATGGTGTCTTACTCCTATCGGGGTGCGATGCCGCGCGGCGCGATTCGCCTTGGCGGTGGTCGACCGGCGCCGTTTGCGTCGGCCATGGGTCGATGGTAGCGCCGCGGGCCCCGCCGATGTCCGCCCGCGGGCAATTGCTGGTACCGTACGCGGCTGCGGCCACGGCGCGCGTGGTATCGGCGGGCCGGGATCGACTCGCCGCGTCGGGATGGTCGCGCAACGGTTGGCGGGAGAACTTCGATGCAACGTGTCATCTACCGC
>JBFIDI010000340.1:0-6445 GCA_041581405.1 Burkholderiaceae bacterium | reverse complement strand
CGTGCCCCTGGTGGTCGGCGGCACGCTCGACGCGCCGACGGTGACGCTGACCCGCAGCGCGATGGTGGGCGCGGCCATCGGCACGCTGGTGATGCCGGGCGTGGGCACCGGCGCCGGCGCGTCGGTGGGCGAGGCCATCGGCGAGAAGCTCAAGGGCCTGTTCGGCAAGTGAGCGGGTTCAGTCGCGGTAGCCGGGGTCCATCCGGTCGAGTTTGCGCAGCAGGGCCGGCCAGGCCAGCGCCGCGCCCTGCCCGACGGTGACGGTCTTCATGACCGCATCCATGCCCTGCAGGATCCGCGGGTCGATCAGTGTCAGGGCCTTGCCGCCGGCCAGCGCGTCGACCTGGGTGCGGCATGTGTTCTCGAAGGTATACATGGACAGGAAGGCATCGGCCACCGTCCGTCCGACCGTCAGCAGCCCGTGGTTGCGCAGCATCAGGAAGGTCTTGTCGCCCAGGTCGGCCTGCAGCCGCGGCTTTTCCTCGTCGCGCAGCGCAACGCCTTCGTAGTCGTGGTACGCGAGAGAAGCCAGTACGAACGTCGACTGCTGGCTGATCGGCAATACGCCGTCTTTCTGCGCGCTGACCGCGATGCCGGCGCGGGTGTGCGTGTGCAGCACGCAGCCGGCGTCCTCGCGCGCCTGGTGGATGGCGCTGTGGATGGTGAATCCGGCCGGGTTGACCGGGAAGGGCGAGTCCGAGAGCTTGTTGCAGTGCTGGTCGACCTTGACCAGGCTGCTTGCCGTGATCTCGTCGAACATCATCCCGTAGGGGTTGATCAGGAAATGGTGCTCGGGGCCGGGAATGCGCGCGCTGATGTGCGTGAACACCATGTCGCTCATGCCATAGGCGGCGACGAGGCGGTAACCGGCGGCGAGGTCGACGCGCAGTTGCCACTCGTCGGCGCTGACCGATGATTTCAGGGACGGGATCTGCATGGGCCGCTCCGGGTGCAAAAGCCGCAGTATGACCGGGCGCCGCGCGCGCGCTAGCTGCGTCGGCGACAGCCGGTTCGCCGGTCCGTGGCCGGGCGGGCTGCCGCCCCGGCCGCAAGCGCTTCAGTCGCCGTGCAGGCGCCGCGCGGCCCACAGGACCTGGTCGACGACGCCACGCACGTTCTTGCGGTGGGTTTCGTCGCGCAGCTGTCCGTCGGCGTCGAATGCGTCGGCGGCACGACCGAGTGCAAAGGCCTTGGGGGCAAGCCAGCACTGGGAGTTGATCAGCAGCGGCGCCAGATGGCTTTGCGAGCGCAGGCCGCCGAGTGCGCCGTTGGATGCGCTGAGCATGCCGACGACCTTGCCGCGGAAGGATTTGAAGCCGTCCGTCCAGTCGGGGTCGGACTTGACCGGGCTCGACACCCAGTCGATGGTGTTCTTGAGCAGGGCGGTGTAGGAGCCGTTGTATTCCGGCGAGCAGATGATCCAGGCCGGGTGTTCGAACATCAGCTGCTTGAGCCGCAACACGTCGGCCGGCGTGCCCCGGGCTTCCAGGTCGGCGTTGTACATCGGGACGTCGAAATCGGCCAGTTCGATGTGGCTGACCTCGGCGCCCGCGTCGCGCCCCATGGCGGCGGCGACCGCGGCCAGGCGCCGGTTGAAGGATTGCTGGCGGGTGCTGCCCGCGAATACGAGTAGTTTCATGGCGTGATTGGAGCACATGCGGTGCCGGATGCATGCACCGGGCCGGGGCCTGCGCGGCGCGGGTGCAGCGACCGGGTCGGCTCGATGCCCCCGCGACCTTGCTAAAATGTACAAAATTGTCTATTTTGTACAAAATGATCACTCTCCCATTGAGCGAATTCCGGGCCAATGCGTCGTCGACGCTGGACCTGGTGCAACAGGGCCAGACGGTGCGCATCATGCGCCACGGCAAGCCGGTGGCCGACCTGGTGCCGGTGCGCGACACCGCGGCCGGCGACGACCTGCCGAACTGGAAGCGGCCGTTCGTGCCGGTGCAGCTGCCGCCCGGCGTGTCGCTGGCGCAGGCGGTGCGGGACGAGCCGGGCGAGGTGTCGGCATGAACGACCCGCAACAACGGTCCCGCCATCCGGCGGCCAGCCTGGACCCGGCGGGCGCCAGCGCCCGTGGCTTGCGCGTGATGCTCGACGCCTCGGCCCTGCTCAAACGGTATGCCTCCGAGCCTGGCCACGAGCGGGTGCTCGACGTGTTCGCGCAGGCCGACGGCCTGCTGGTCGCGGCCCATTGCCAGAGCGAGATGGCGGCCGCGTTGTTGCGGCGCCGGCGTGATGGCTGCTTGTCCGAGGCCGAGTTCGAGCGGGTCTGGGCCGCCGCGCGGCGGGACGTGGCCGACATGGTGCGGGTGCCGCTGGACGACCATGTCGAACGTTTCGCCTTCGCGGCGATGGAGCATGAACCGCTGCGCGTGACCGATGCCCTGCACGTGGGCAGCGCGCTGGCGGCGAACGTGGACCTGTTCGTCACGGCCGACCGGCGCCTGGCGCAGGTCGCGCGACTATTGGGCTTGCCCGCGGAGTGCCTGCAGGCGGCCGCGGCGACGACGCAGGAAGAGGGAGCGACAGCATGATGTATCCACAGGATTTCGACGTGATCGTCGTCGGCGGCGGCCATGCCGGCACCGAGGCCGCGCTGGCGGCCGCGCGCATGGGCAGCAAGACCTTGCTGTTGACCCACAACATCGAGACGCTGGGGCAGATGAGTTGCAACCCGTCGATCGGCGGCATCGGCAAGGGCCATCTGGTCAAGGAGGTCGATGCGCTGGGCGGCGCGATGGCGGCGGCGACCGACGAGGGCGGCATCCAGTTCCGCATCCTCAATTCGAGCAAGGGGCCTGCGGTACGCGCCACCCGGGCCCAGGCCGATCGTATTCTGTACAAGGCGGCGATCCGGCGCATGCTCGAGAACCAGCCCAACCTGTGGTTGTTCCAGCAGGCGGTGGACGACCTGATGGTCGAAGGCGACCGGGTCGTTGGCGCGGTGACCCAGGTCGGCATCCGTTTTCGCAGCCGCACCGTGGTGCTGACGGCCGGCACCTTCCTGGACGGCAAGATCCATGTCGGCATGAACCACTATGCGGCCGGACGGGCCGGCGATCCGCCGGCGATGAGCCTGTCGGCGCGGCTCAAGGAGCTCAAGCTGCCGCAGGGTCGGCTCAAGACCGGCACGCCGCCACGGCTCGACGGGCGCAGCATCGACTTCAGCAAGTGCCTGGAGCAGCCGGGCGACGGCATGCCCGGTGGCGCCGGCGACCGCCTGCCGGTGTTCGGCTTCATGGGTTCGGTGCAGCAGCATCCGCAACAGGTGTCGTGCTGGATCACGCATACCAACGAACGCACCCACGACATCATCCGCTCCGGCCTCGACCGCAGCCCGATGTTCACCGGCCAGATCGAAGGGGTGGGGCCGCGGTATTGCCCGAGCGTCGAGGACAAGATCCACCGCTTTGCCGACAAGACCAGCCACCAGATCTTTCTCGAGCCCGAGGGCTTGACCACGCACGAGGTATATCCGAACGGCATCTCGACCAGCCTGCCGTTCGACGTGCAATACGAACTCGTGCGTTCCATGGTGGGGCTGGAGAACGCGCACATCCTGCGCCCGGGCTACGCGATCGAATACGACTATTTCGATCCGCGCGCACTCAAGACCAGTTTCGAGACCCGTGCCATCGCCGGCCTGTTTTTCGCCGGGCAGATCAACGGCACCACCGGCTACGAGGAAGCCGCGGCCCAGGGCCTGTTCGCCGGGCTCAATGCGGCGCTGATGTGCCGGGGCGAGGCGCCTTGGGTGCCGCGGCGCGACGAAGCCTATCTGGGCGTGCTGGTCGACGATCTGATCACCAAGGGCGTGACCGAGCCTTACCGCATGTTCACCAGCCGCGCCGAGTTCCGGTTGCAGCTGCGCGAGGACAACGCCGACCTGCGCCTGACCGAAACCGGGCGCCGGCTGGGCCTGGTCGACGACGCCCGGTGGGACGCCTTCTGCCGCAAGCGCGACGCTGTTTCACGTGAAACACAACGCCTGCGCTCGACCTGGGTCAGCCCGCGCACGGTCGCGCCGACCGAAGCCGAGCGGGTCCTGGGCAAGGCCATGGACCACGAATATTGCCTGGCCGAACTGCTGCGGCGGCCGGACGTCAGCTACCGGACCTTGATGTCGCTGAACGGCGGGCAGTTCGCGCCGCAGGATCTGGTCTGGGAAGAGGCCGACGCCGCGCAGGGCGGGGCGGTCGATACGCCCGACGTCCTGTTCGGGCGCTCGGTCATCGAGCAGGTCGAGATCATGGCCCGCTACAGCGGGTATATCCAGCGCCAGAAGGACGAAGTCGAGCGGGCCGAGGTCTACGAGAACCTGGTGTTGCCGCCAGAGCTGGATTACATGCAGGTCGCCGCGCTGAGTTTCGAGGCGCGGCAGATCCTGAGCCGCCACCGGCCGCAGACGCTGGGGCTGACTTCGCGGCTGTCGGGCATTACGCCGGCATCGATCTCGCTGCTGCTGATCCATCTGAAGAAACACCGCGCCGCCTTGCTGGGCAAACACGCCGGCAAGCCCGATGCGGCCGAAGCCGCGCCGTCCGAACAGGTGCCGGTTTGAGCGACCCCGCGTTGTCGGCGGCCTTGCGCGAAGGCGCCGCCGCGCTGGGGTTGGGGCTGGCCGATGCGCAGGTCGAGGCGCTGCTGGCTTATCTCGACCTGCTGCAGAAGTGGAACCGGGTCTACAACCTGACCGCGGTGCGCGATCCCATGCCGATGTTGCGCCACCACCTGCTCGACAGCCTGGCGGCGATCGGCCCGTTGCGGCGGACCCTGCTGGCGCGGGGCCCGGCGTCCGGCGCCCGGCTGCTGGACGTGGGCTCGGGCGGCGGCCTGCCCGGTGTGGTCATCGCGATCTGCTGCCCGGACATCCACGTGACCTGTGTCGACGCGGTCGCCAAGAAGTCGGCCTTCATCCGGCAGACGGCCGCCAGCCTCGGCCTGGCCAATCTCGCGTCGGTGCACGCGCGGGTCGAGCGCATGGCGGGCCCGTTTGACGTCGTGTGTTCCCGCGCCTTTGCGTCCATGGCCGACTTCGTGGCCTGGACCTCGCAACTGCTGGCGCCGGGTGGCTGCTGGATGGCCATGAAGGGGCAACATCCCGCCGACGAGATCGCGGCCTTGCCGGCCACGGTGCGGGTGTTTCACGTGGAACATCTGCAGGTGCCCGGACTCGATGCCCAGCGCTGCATGGTCTGGCTCGAGCCTGTGCCGTCGGCGACCTGAGTCCGCTGCCGCCCATATCCGCCGCGGGGGGAAGGCAGTAAACTCGAACGCCCCACTCCAAGGAGTTCCCCCATGTTTGGCATCGCCGACTATGGCGCATTCGTCATCGCCATCATCGTGTTCCTGCTGGTTCCCGGTCCGGGCAACCTGGCCTTGATCACGTCCACCGGCAAGGGGGGCGTCCGGGGCGGGCTGGCGTCGACCTTGGGCGTGATCCTGGGCGACCAGGTGCTGATCTGGATGGCGGTGGCGGGCGTCGCCGCGCTGCTGGCAGCCTATCCGGCGGCCTTCCATGCGGTGCAGTGGCTGGGCGCCGCTTACCTGGCGTGGCTGGGCCTGCGCATGTGGTTCGCACGCGCCGGCGACGCGCCGGTGCTGCACATCCGCGCCGGGCACTACGTGCGCCAGTCCTTCCTGATCACCTTGCTCAATCCCAAGGCCATCGTGTTCTACATGGCGTTTTTCCCGCTGTTCGTCGATCCGACCCGGCATCAGGGCCTGCTGACCTTTGCGGTGATGGCCGCCACGGTCGCCGCGCTGACGTTTCTCTATGGGTTGACGATGGCCTTGATGACCCATTTCCTGGCCGCGCGCATGCGCGCCAACCCGATCGTGTCGCGTGTGCTGAACAAACTGGCGGGCCTGTTCCTGGTCGGTTTCGGCGTCAAGCTGGCTGTGGGCAACTGAACCCGGCAGGCCGGCGCTCGAAACTCAGGACGGAACGGATGGCCAGGATCTTCTGCATCGCCAATCAAAAAGGGGGGGTCGGCAAGACCACCACGACGGTCAACCTGGCGGCCGGTCTGGCCAAGGTCGGGCAGCGGGTGCTGATGATCGACCTCGATCCCCAAGGCAATGCCACGATGGGTTCGGGCGTCGACAAGCGCCAGCTCGCAGACAGCATCTACGACGTCCTGCTCGGTTCCACGCCGATCTCGCAGGCGCAGGTGCGCAGCGACAAGCTCGAGTCCGCCGGTTGCGGTTATGCGGTGCTCGGGGCCAACCGCGACCTGGCCGGTGCCGAGGTCGAGCTGGTCGGTGTCGAGCGGCGCGAACGCCGGCTCAGGACCGCGCTGGCCGAGGTCGAGGCCGACTACGATTTCGTGCTGATCGATTGCCCGCCGTCGTTGTCCATGCTCACGCTCAATGGGCTGAGTTGCGCCCACGGCGTGATCGTGCCGATGCAGTGCGAATATTTCGCGCTCGAAGG
>JBFIDI010000339.1:0-6494 GCA_041581405.1 Burkholderiaceae bacterium | reverse complement strand
GTGATATCCATCATCAACGAACACCTGGCGCCGCTGCTGGTCGGAGAGACCTGCACCGACACCGACCATGTGTGGAACCTGATGCAGGGCATGACCTCGCCGTATGCCGGCGGCCTGTCCTGTTACGCGGTCAGCGCCATCGACCTGGCCTTGTGGGATCTCAAGGGCAAGTTGCTCGGGCAGCCGGTGCACGCCCTGCTGGGCGCGCCGGCGCGCACCCACATCGACTGTTATGCCACCGGCAACGACACCGACTGGATTCTCGAACTCGGGTTCCAGGCCTCCAAGATCGCCTGTCCGCATGGCCCGGCCGACGGCGTGCGCGGGCTCGACGCCAACGAGGCGCTGGTCGCGCAGACCCGCGCGGCCATCGGTGCGGAGCGCGAGCTGATGGTCGATTGCTGGATGGCCTTCGACGTCGACTACGCCGTCAGCTTTGCGCAGCGCATGGTGCCGCACCGGCTGCGCTGGATCGAGGACTGCCTGATGCCGGACGATCTCGACGGCGTGCGCAGCCTGCGCGAACGCCTGCCCGGCCACGGCCTGGCCGGCGGCGAACACTGGTACACGCCGGCTCCGTTCGCCAGCGCCGCGGTCCACCGCAGCCTGGACGTGTTCCAGCCCGACATCGGCTGGGCCGGCGGCATGACCGGCTGCCTGAAGATCGCACGCATCGCGCAAGCCGCCGGCATACCGGTGATGCTGCACGCCGGCATGAACACGGCGTACGGACAACATTTCACGCTGGCCGTGCCGAATGCGACGATGGGCGAATATTTCGTCGGCTCCGCGCCCGGCGTGCCGCTGGCCGAAGTACGGCTGACGCCCGGCACCGCGGTGCCGCAAGGCGGTCGGCTCGTGCCGTCGGACGCCCCGGGATTCGGCCTGGGCCTGTCGCTGGAACAGGCCCGGGCGCTGGCGCTCTGACCGGCCGCGCTGCCGGACCGGGCAGCACGCGTCAGTCCGTGCGATGGGCCTCGATGTAGGCCCAGTCCGGCTCGCCGCCCAGGCCCGGGCCGACGGGCAGGCGCACCATGCCGTCGGCATCGACACGCAGGTACTCGCGCAGACCGTAGTGGTAGGGTAGCTGCGGCACCAGCACCTCGAGCATGTCGACATCGCTGGCGCCGCACAACACATGCAGGTTGGCCAGGTTCATCAACGCGCTGGCGCCATGGTGCGACACCACCGGCACACCATGCGTGTCGCAGACCGCCATCGCCTTCAGGCAACCGGTGATGCCGCCTTTCCAGTACACGTCGCACAGCACCGCGTCATAAGCGCCGGCAGCCAGAGCGTTGGCCGTGGCGCCGTGCAGGCCCGGCAGGGTCTCGCCGCCGATCACCGGGATCTCGAGCGCCTCGCGCAACCGGCGATAGTCGGCCCAGTCCTGCTGCGGCAACGGCTCCTCGTACCAGTGGTAGTCCAGCGCCTGCAGTGCCTCGCCCACGCGCACGGCGTCGGACGGGCCGTAACGCTTGGCCGCGTCCAGCATCAGCCGCACCGCCGGCCCGGCGGCCTCGCGCAGCGCGCCGGCCAGCACGATGTCGCGCGCCGCGTCGTAGAACGGATGCACCTTGTAGGCGGTGAAACCCAGTGCCAGCGCGGCGCGCATGTCGGCGACATAGGCCTCGACGCTGTCATGGTGGCTGGAGCTGGCGTAGGCCTGCATCGCCTGCCGGCGGCCGCCGCACCGTTGTGCCACGGTCACGCCGGCCAGCCGCGCGGCCAGGTCCCACAACGCGACGTCCACCGCACTGATCGCGAACACGCTGACGTATCCGGCCGGCTCCAGTGCCGCCATGGCCTCCCACGCGCCTTGCGGGTCCGAGGCGTCCCGTCCCAGCACCCGCGGGCGCAACGATGCCGTGACCTGGTTGCCGATCACCGCCGCCGACTGTCCACCGTGGGCCCGCGCCAGCGCATAACCCTCGGTGCCGTCGTCGGCTTGCGCCACCACCAGCAGCATTTCCAGCTCGCCCGGGAAATGGCCGGCGTGGATCGGAATCATCGGCTGCGCAAAACCCACCGTGCGGATGGCCCGGATCTTCATGGGGCAATGCCTGGCACGTCAGTCGACCTTGACCTTGAGCTGCACCGCCAGATCGGTCCACAGCTTGAGGTCGTGTGCGATCACCTCGGCGAACTCGGCCGGCGTGCTGCCCACCACCTCCTGGCTGGCGTTGGTCAGCGTCTGGCGCACGGCCGGATCGGCCAGCACCTTGAGCAGTTCGGCGTTCAGCCGGGTGATCACCGGCTCGGGCGTGCCCGCCGGCGCCAGCAGGCCGTACCAGGCGTCGAGCGTGAAGCCCGGCTTCATCGCCTCGGCCATGGTCGGCACGTCGGGGAACTGCGCGCTGCGCTTGGGCCCGGTTACGGCCAATGCGCGCAACTTGCCGGCCTTGACCTGCGGCAGCGCGATCTGCAAGGCGGGGAAGGCCAGCTGGGTCTGGCTGGTCATCACCGAGGTCACCTGCTCGCCCGCACTCTTGTAGGGAATGTGCACGATGTCGAGATTGCCGCCGTGGGACTTGAGCAACTCGCCCGAGTAGTGGCCGATGCCGCCGTTGCCCCCCGAGGCATAACTCAGGCTGCCCGGCTTGTCCCTGGCCATCGCGATCAGCTCGGCGACGCTTTTGGCCGGTGAATCCGGCGGCACCACCAGCATCGCCGACACGCGTGACACCAGGCCGATCGGTGCGAAGTCCTTGATCGCGTCGTACTTGACGTTGCTGATGCCCGGGTTGCCGACCAGCTGGGTCGCATTGAACAGCAGCGTGTAGCCGTCCTTGGGCGCCCGCGCGACGAACTCGGTGCCGATGTTGCCGCCGGCGCCGGCGCGGTTCTCGATCACGATCGGCTGGCCCAGGCCGGTGGCCATGCGCGCGATCACGTTGCGCGCCACGCCGTCGACGCCGGAGCCGGCCGGGAACGACACGACGACACGCACCGGACCGGTCGGATACGACTGGGCGTGCAGCAACGGCACGGCCAGCGACAACACGGCGGCGGCCAGCAGGCGCCGCGGCAGGGATGTGGAAGCAGGGTTCATGGTCCTTGTCTCTCTTTCTGTGGTTGTTGGGAACAGGCCGGCCCATCGTAGCCACCCGGCCTGGGCCGTGGGGAGTCGCGACGCGCGTTTATTTCATAGAATGCAATTCGTGCCCCAACCCCCGGACGCAGCACCCAACGTCACCCGATCCCTGCACCGGGCGGTCGGCTTGTTGCGGCTGCTGGCCAGCCACACCCGCATCGGCTGGAGGCTCAGCGACCTGGCCGAACACACCGCCCTGGACCCGTCCACCGTGCACCGCCTGCTGCACGCCTTGGTCGACGAAGGACTGGCCAGCCGCGTGCCCGGCACCCGCCACTACACGCTCGGCCCGCTGGCATTCACGCTGGGCCTGGCCGCGGCCCCGTATTTCGACCTGGGCCGGCCGACACAGACCCGCCTGGCCGCGCTGGCGCAGGCCTTGCGCGGCACCGTGTTCCTGAAGCTGCGCAGCGGCGTCGATTCGGTCTGCCTGGCCCGGCACGATGGCGTGGGCCCGGTGCCGTCGCTGATGCTCGAGGTCGGCGGCCGAAGGCCGCTGTGCCTGACGGCCGGTGGTGTCGCGATGCTGATCCAGCTGCCACGCACCGAACAGGCTGTCATCGAGGCCGACAACCGGCGCAGCATCGAGCGGATGAATCTACGACGCTGGAAGGGTGCACGCCGCATGTTGCGACGCTCCCGGCCACTGGGCTATGCATCGAACCTGGGCGACATCGCATCCGGCATCAACGCCATCGGCGTGCCGGTGTCGACGCCGGCCGGCGATCCGGTGGCCTCGCTGACGCTGGCGCAGGCCGGCGCGCCGCTGGCGCGGCCGCAGGCCGATGTATTGGCGGCTCGGCTGCGCGACGAAGCCGCAGGGATCGCGCCGCTGCTGGCGGGCCTGCGGCTGGGTCAGACCGATTGAGAAGATGTGAGCGCGGGCGCGGCGTCGCGCCGGCAACGGCAGCTGCGCCGCCAGTCAGGCGATCGCACGGCGGCCCTGCCCGGAGTCCTGCGGCTCAGGTCCCGCAGAACGTACGGTAACCGGCCATCGTCTCCGGCGGCGCGGGCACGGCATAGTCCTCGAGTCCGTCGCGCGCATCGAAAGGTCGCTGCAAGACCGAGAGCAGACGATCGAACGGCGCCTGGTCGCCCTGCTCGACGGCGGCACCGAGCGCGGCCTCGACCAGGTGATTGCGCGGAATGTAGATCGGGTTGGCCAGGCGCATGGCTTCGGCTTGCGCTGCCGGGTCGGCCTGCGGCCCGGCGGCATTGCGCGCCTGCCAGCGCGCGAGCCAGGCGTCCAGCGGAGCGGCGTCCGCGAACAAACCACGCAACGCGGCGCCATCGCCCGCGCGGGCGCATTCGGTGAGGTGCCGGAACGCCAGCGTGAAGTCCACCTGCTGGGCCTGCAGCAGGTCCAGCCAGTCTTTGGCCAGCACCGGGTCGTCCGGCGACTCGCCCGCCAGGCCGAGCTTGCGGCGCAACTCGGCCGCCCAGTGCTGCTCGTAAGACGCGGCAAACGCACGGACGACCTCGGTGGCCATGGCCACGGCGGTATCGGCGTCCTCGTGCAGCAGCGGCAGCAGGGTTTCGGCCAGGCGCGCGAGATTCCACTGCGCGATGCCGGGCTGGTTGCCATAGGCATACCGGCCCTGGCTGTCGATGGAGCTGAACACGGTGCCGGGGTCGTAGGCATCCATGAAGGCGCACGGGCCGTAGTCGATGGTTTCGCCCGAGAGGGTCATGTTGTCGGTGTTCATCACGCCATGGATGAAACCCACACCCATCCAGCGCGCGATCAACGCAGCCTGGCGCGCGGTGACGGCGCGCAGCAGGGCCAGGTAGGGTTGCGGCTGGCCGGCCAGTTCCGGATCGTGGCGGGCTATCGTGTAGTCGGCCAGCATCCGCAGCTGTTCGGTGCTGCCGCGGGTGGCGAAGAACTGGAACGTGCCCACGCGCAGGTGGCTGGCGGCGACACGGGTGAGCACCGCGCCGGGCAAGGCGCCGCTGTCGCGAAACACCTGTTCGCCGCTGGCCACCACCACCAGCGCGCGCGTGGTGGGAATGCCCAGCGCATGCATGGCCTCGCCCATCAGGTACTCGCGCAGCACCGGGCCGAGTGCGGCCTTGTCGTCGCCGCCACGCGAGAACGGCGTGCGGCCCGAGCCCTTGAACGCGATGTCGCGCCGCCGGCCGTGTCTGTCGATGACCTCGCCCAGCAGCAACGCACGCCCGTCGCCCAATTGGGGCGAGAAGCCGCCGAACTGGTGTCCGGCATAGGCCTGGGCGATCGGCGTGGCGCCTTCGGGCGCCTGGTTACCCGAGAAGATCGCGGCGCCCGGCAGGCCGTCCAGCGCCGCGGCGTCCAGGCCGAGCTCGGTGGCGAGTTCCCGGTTGAGCTTGAGCAGCACCGGCGCCGGCACCTGCGCGGCCTGCCAGGGCACGAAGAAACCTTCGAGCGCACGGGCATACGTGTTGTCGAAACGAAAGCCGGCAGCGGCGGCGGTGGTGGCGGAATCGGGCGTGGCGGTGTTCATGGCCCGAGTGTCGGCCATGGCGGGAGCCGCAGACGGCGGCAGGGTTTCGCAAAACAGCCGGATCGCGGCTGCGTCGCAGTACTGTGGCGCAGCGGCAGGGCCGAACGAACAGCGCTGCCGGAACGCAAGCGCGGGCACCGCGGCAGGACCGGAGGCGCGGGAAACGCTGGTTTGCAATGCCCCTTCAGGGGTTGAGCACACAACCACCGGTCACGTCGGCTTGCCAGCGCGCCCGCATCGCATCGCGGAACTGCGCCAACGGGAAACGGTGGGAGATATACGGCCGGATGCGCCCCTCCCGCACCCACTGCCAGATCCGCGCCAGCCGTTCGGTGCGCAGCGACGGATCGTGCGCCACCGCGATCACGGCCGGGCAACCCATCACGGTCAGGCCTTTCATCTGCATGATGTTGGTCGGCAGCTGGTTGGCGTTCGGCGCGCCGCGTTGGCCCTTGCCGCGTGCGACGTCGGGGGTCGACGTCCAGCCGACGATCAGCAAGCGCCCGCCGAAGGCCATCGCGCGCATGGCCTCGAGCGTGGTGGCGCCGCCGACCGCGTCATAGACCAGGTCCACGCCCTTGCCGCCGGTGAGCGCCTTGACCTCGTCGCGGAAACGCCGCACGCCGCCGACATCGGCGTCGGTGCCGCGGATGTTCACGACATGGTCTGCGCCGTGCGCCCGCACCGTGGCCAGCTTGGCATCCGAGCGCCCCGCCGCGATCACGGTGGCGCCGAGCAATCTGGCCATTTGCACGGCCGCCATGCCGGTCGATCCCGAGGCACCCAGGATCAACACGTTTTCGCCGGCGCGCAGCTGCCCGCGCGCGACCAGGCAGTGGTACGCGGTCTCGTAGTTGCCGAGCAGGCAACAGGCCTCGTCGAACGAAAAATCCTCCGGGATCCGGTACGCCGCCTGC
>JBFIDI010000338.1:0-6510 GCA_041581405.1 Burkholderiaceae bacterium | reverse complement strand
GGTGGTTGATGACAAGGGGGGCGATGCAACATTGTTCCATTGATAGAACAATTGAACTAGACTATGCACCGATGCAGCGGCGAAGTCAACTCCGGCAAAACCCGGTGTTCGAAGCTGCTGGAAAGGCCACCCGATGGACCATACGGTGTACGACTATTCAGCCCTGCCGCAGCGCTCGCGCGCTGCGACCGACGGGACGCTGCACGCGTTCGTGGTGCTGTTCCTCGAGCACTGGGAGTTGAGCCCGCCGCCCGGCGCGCTGCGCGACCCGCGCATGGTCGGCGAGTTCGGCAGCTTCACGCCCGACTACCGCAGCTGGAGCCAGCGCGAATACGGCTTGCGCATCGGCCTGTTCCGGGTGCTCGATGCCCTGCGCGACGCCGGCATCCGGCCCGTCGTGGCGGCCAACGCGATGGCCGTGCAACGCCTGCCGGCACTGGTGCACAGGCTGCAGGACGCGGGTTGCGACTGGCTGGCGCACGGCGTGGCGGCCACGCGAATGATGCATGCCGGCATGTCGCTGCCCGAGCAGGAGCAACACATCGCGCAGTCCGTCGACACGCTGGCCCGGGCCACCGGCGTAAGGCCGCAGGGCTGGCTCAGCCAGGACTGGGGCACGACACCGGACACCCACGTGCTGCTGGCCCGCTGCGGCATCCGCTACACGCTGGACTGGTGCAACGACGACCAGCCCTATTGGCAACACGCCGAGCCTCCGCTGCTGGCGATTCCGCTTTCGGCCGAATGGGACGACGTGCAGTGCCAGTGGCTGCGCCACGTCGAGCCACGCGACCATGCCGCGCTGGCCGCCACGGCGTTCGGCCGCCTGCGCGCGGAATGCCGCGACACCCGGCGCGATGCCGTGTTCGGCTTGTCCATCCATCCGTGGCTCAGCGGCATGCCCAGTCGTATCCGGGCCTTGCGCGAGCTGCTGGCCGAGCTGCGTTCGGCCGGCGACGTGTCATGGACCACTCCCCACGACATCTTCACCCACATCACGAAAGGCGACACGACCCATGGACTACCTTGACCGCCTGAGCCAGTTCGCCGCCGGCCTGGACTTTGCAGGACTTCCTTCCCGCGTGCGCGAACAGGCGGCCTGGATCCTGGCCGACACCGTGGCCGCCGTGGCCGGCGGATCGGCCGAGCCCGAACTGCGCGCGCTCGCCGCGACCCTCGGCACGACGCCGGGAGCCGCCACGCTGGTCGGCCTCGGACGCGGCGCGAGCGCCGATGTCGCCGCGCTGGTCAACGGCACGGCCGGCACCTTCCTCGAGATGGACGAGGGCAACCGGTTCTCGCGCGGACATCCCGCCATCCACGTGATCCCTGCCGCGCTGGCACTGGCGCAGCAGCGTGGCGCCGATGCCCGCAGCTTCATGTCGGCGCTGGTGGCCGGCTACGAGGTCGGCTCGCGCATCGGCGCGGCGTCGCAGCTGCGCGCCAGCATGCATCCCCATGGCACCTGGGGCACGATCGGGGCGGCGGCGAGCTGCGCGCGCCTGGCCGGCGAAGCCGCGGCCGGCATGCGCAACACGATCTCCATCGGCGCCTCGCTGACCACCGCCACCTCCAAGCGCACCATGCTCGAAGGTGGGCTGGTGCGCAATACCTACGCCGGCATGGCGAACCGCAACGGCCTGCTGGCCTGGCAACTGGGGCACAGCGGCTTCAATGGCGAACGCGACGGCGTCGCATCGCTGATGCAGGGCATCGTCTCCGAGCATTTCGACACCGCCGAGGTGCTGCGCGCGCTGGGCGACGAATGGCACCTGGAGCAGAACTATTTCAAGCTGCACGCGTGTTGCCGCTTCAACCACGGCACGCTGGACGCGATCGACCGGATCGCCGCGCACGGACCACTGCCGCCCCCGGAGCGTGTGCGCGGCGTCGAGGTCACGAGTTACGCGTACGCGGCCGAACTCGATGACCCGGCGCCACGCAATACGCTGGGCGCCAAGTTCTCGGTGCCGTTCGCGGTGGCCACGCGGCTGGTCAACGGCAGCAGCGCGCTGGCCAGCTTCAGCTGGGACGCGGTGCGCGACCCGCGGGTGGCCGCGCTCGCACGCAAGGTGACGATCCGCGAAGACCCGGCCATGACGCGGCGGCTGCCCCGGGAACGTCCGGCGCGCGTGGTCATCACGCTCGACGACGGCAGCACGCTGCAAGCCGAGGTCGGCGCCAACCGCGGCGACGACGCCCTGCCCTACAGCCGCGACGAACTGCGCGCCAAGTTCATGGACCTGACCACCCGCATCTGGCCCGCCGACCATGCTGCAACCGTGTTGCAGGCGACGCTGGAGTTCGCGGGCGACAACGCGTCACTGCCGCGCTGGACCGGGTTGCTGGAGCGCGCGCCGCAGCAATGATCGACGCGCACATGCACGCAGGGTGCAGGCGCGAATACCCGTGCCGGATTCAGCCGCCGAACACCAGGTCGGCCGCCGCCACGGCCCGGATGCGCGGACCGAAACTCAGGATGTTCGACAAGGTCTGGTTGTGGTGCGCGACGATGGCCGGCGCCGCCAGGTGCGGCTTGTCGGTCGTGGTGTGCGCATCGGCGACCAGCACGACCGGATAACCCAGCGCGGCCGCACGGCGCGTCGTCGTGTCGACGCAGAACTCGCTCTGCATGCCGCAGACGACGACGTCGGTCACCCCGCGTTCGGCCAGCAGCGCCTGCAGCGGCGTGCGTTCGAAGGCGTCGGGCGTGGTCTTGCGCAGGCGCAGGTCGGTGGGCGCGACCTCCAGGGCCGGGGCCAGTTCCCAGGGCCGCGAGCCGTGGACGAACCCGCCGCCCGCCGCCTCATGCTGGATGAAGACCACCGGTGCCGCCGCCGCGCGCGCCCGTGCCGCGATGGTGTTGATGCGCCCGATCACGCCGGCCGCATCGTGGCAGGCCTGGGCCCCTTCGGTGAGCGCGCGTTGGACATCGACGATCAGCAATGCAGATGGCATGGGTACGACTCCGGCCGGGCAGATGGACACTGGCGCGGCGCCCCGGCCGATGGCGCGGGCGCGCGTGCACGCCCGTCGCCGGCGCCCGGGCTCAGCGCAACAGCAGCGTCGGAATTGTCGCCGAACGCAGCAGGTCGGCCGTCTTGCTGCCGCGCAGCAGCGTGCGCCACGGCGAATGGGTATAGGCGCCCATGATGAGCAGGTCGATGTCGCGATCCTGCACCGCCTGCGCCACGACGGTCTCGGCGTCGCCGGGCGCGATGTCGCCCTGGACCTCGAAGCCGGCCGCCGACAAGGTGTCGGTCGCCCAGGCCATCTGGCGCGCGCCGTCATGGCGTGCCTTGCCGGACATCAGCAGTTGCAGCGGCAGGCCGCGGAACAAGGGACTGCCGGCAACCATCTCGACGCCCCGGCGCGTGACCGCACTGCCATCGAACGCCATCAGGATGCGCTGCGGTTCGCGAAACCCCTCGGTCACCGTGAGGATGGGCCGCTGCAAGGCGCGTGCGACCCGCTCGACGTTGCTGCCGAGTTCCAGCGGGGCGTCGGCGGCGGATTCGCCACGACGCCCGAGCACGAACAGCCGCACGCCGGACTGCTGGTCCTGCAGCGTCTCGTCCAGGTGGCCGTGGCGCTGGCGCACGTCCACCTGTACGACGTCGGCGGCCAGCGCGCGTTCGCGCAGGCGGTTCAGGAAGATCCGGCCCTGCTCGCGCGCGGCCTTGGTGCGCACGGCATCGTCGCTGGACAGCTGGTCGAGCAGATGCTCCTGCGCGTTGGGCGTCAACGCGCCGCTGTGGTCGTTGCTGTTGCCGATCTCCGGATGGCGGTCGATCACATGCAGCAGTTCGAGCGGCGCATCCATGCGGCGGGCGGCCCAGGCCGCATAGTCGGTCACATGGTCCGCATACGGCGACTGGTCCACACAGGCCAGCACCTTGTTGTCGAGGTTCATCGTGTCAGCTCCAGTCGCAGGCTCAGTGGCCCATCAGCAGGTCGTCGGCGGAGTCCTTGTCGTGCACGCCGAACTTGTCCACCATGGACGCGCTGGCCTCGTTCAGGCCGATGATCTCGACGTCCGCACCTTCGCGCCGGAACTTGAGCACCACCTTGTCCAGCGCGCTGACGGCGGTGATGTCCCAGAAATGCGCACGGCTCACGTCGATGCGCACGCGCTCGATCACTTCCTTGAAGTCGAAGGCGTTGACGAACTTGTCCGCCGTGGCGAAGAACACCTGGCCCATGACCTGGTAGGTGCGCTGGCGGCCCTCATCCTCGGCCAGCGAACCGACGCGCAGGATCTGGCCGACCTTGTGCGCGAAGAAGAAGCCCGACAACAACACGCCGGTGAGCACGCCCTTGGCCAGGTCGTGCGTGGCCACCGTCACCGCCACCGTGGCCAGCATCACGACGCTCGAACTCTTCGGGTGGTCGCGCAGGCTGCGGATCGAGCCCCAGTTGAAGGTGCCGATGGAGACCATGATCATCACCGCGACCAGCGCCGCCATCGGGATCTGCTTCACCCAGTCGCCCAGGAACACCACCATGATCAGCAGGAACAGGCCGGCGACCAGCGTCGACAGGCGGCCGCGACCGCCGGACTTCACGTTGATGACGGACTGGCCGATCATCGCGCAGCCGGCCATGCCGCCGATGAAGCCGGTCGCGATGTTGGCCACGCCCTGCCCCATGCACTCGCGGTTCTTGTCGCTGCGGGTGTCGGTCAGGTCGTCGACGATGGTGGCCGTCATCAGCGACTCCAGCAGGCCGACGACGGTCAGCGTCAATGCGTACGGCAGGATGATGCGCAGTGTCTCGAAGTTCATCGGCACCTCGGGCAGCAGGAACATCGGCAGGCTGTCGGGCAACTCGCCCATGTCGCCGACGGTGCGGATGTCCAGCCCCATGATCATCGACACCGCGGTCAGCACCACGATGGTCACCAGCGGCGACGGCACGGCCCGCGTGAGGTAGGGAAACAGGTAGATGATGCCCAGGCCCGCGGCGGTCATCGCATAGACATGCCAGGTGACGTCGATGAGTTCGGGCAGCTGGGCCATGAAGATCAGGATCGCCAGTGCATTGACGAAACCGGTCACGACCGATCGCGAGACGAAACGCATCAATGCACCGAGGCGCACCCAGCCGGCAATGATCTGCAGGACGCCGGTCAGCACCGTGGCCGCCAGCAGGTATTGCAGCCCATGTTCCTTGACCAGCATCACCATGACCAGTGCCATGGCACCCGTCGCGGCAGAAATCATGCCCGGGCGCCCGCCTGCGAATGCGATCACGACCGCAATGCTGAACGACGCGTACAGGCCGACCTTGGGATCGACACCGGCGATGATGGAGAACGCGATCGCCTCGGGTATCAGCGCCAGCGCAACGACCAACCCGGCGAGCAGGTCATTGCGGACGTTCGAGAACCATTCGTCGTGCAGGGATTTCATTAGCAGGGCAACCGGAAAAAAAGTAGCCGGTCGCATGGGCAACCGACGGGTGGTCAACGATCGGCGGGGCGGCAGCGATCGCGCCTGCCATCCGTGCGTTGCACGGGTTTGCATGATCCATCGTGCCAGATCGACGTCAACGGCAAACCGGACGCGACGAATGCGTATTGAGCGGCAATGGAATCGCAGTCCGAGGTGGCGTCAACCCATCACCGCCGCATGCACCCGGACTGTCAGCCGACCCGAGCGAAAGACCGGAGATTCTAACCGGCACCGCCCCGGCGGCTCGGATTCCGCCAAGGATCATGACCGTGTGCCCGGCCATCAGCCCAGCGAATTGTCCCCACTCATGTAGACAGCCATGGTGTGGATACGCCCGGCCCGCAGATGGAAGAAATTGCAGTTGTGTTTCACCGTCATCAGGCCCTGGGGGGACACATTGCGCACCGTGAACTGACTGGCAATGCGACCGGGCGGATCGACCACATGATCGAAGTCACCATGCCACACGCTGGCGTAGCGCGCGAAAAGCCGTTCGTACATGCCGCGGATCGCGTCGTCGCGGCCGCGGTAGACGAGGTCGAAGGTGGCGATCGTGACCGTGGCGTCGGCACTGAAGCACTCCAGCGTGCCGGACAGATCCATGCGGTCGACGGCCGCGAAATAGTGTTCGACCAGGCCGCTCAGCCGGGCCCGGATGTCGGTGCCGTCGCTCATGATTGCGCCTGCGGTTGGAAACCGGCGTCCTGCAGCGCGCGGAATCGCGCCAGCGCCTCGGAGTGTGTCCGACAGGCAGCGACCGACAGGGGTTGCTCCAGACGGGCCTCCGGCAGGAAATGGCCGTGATCCCGGCCACGCACCCGCAAGGCCGATGGCCTGACGGCGCCGACCGGCCGCACATGGGCCGGGATGTAGCTGATCGCAAAACCGATGCGCCGGTCGGTGTTCCGGTTGGCGCCCGAGGCATGCACCAGGTCGGTGTGGTGCAGCGACATCTCGCCGGCGCGCAGCGGCATCGGCGTACCGGCGGCATCGTCGAAACGCCCACTGATGCCCTGACCACGCCGAATCATGTTGTCCGGTGCGGGCTGGTCGTCGT
>JBFIDI010000337.1:0-6534 GCA_041581405.1 Burkholderiaceae bacterium | reverse complement strand
TGCGCTGCATCGAATGCCCGGAGATCGGCGGCGACACGATCTGGGTCAACATGGTTCAGGCCTATGAAGAGTTGCCGGAAGACATCCAGCGCAAGATCATGAAACTGCGCGCCAAATCCACCATCGAGCCGTCGTTCGGCGCCACCATGTCGGAGGACGCCCGCAGAAAACTCGATCGGGATAACCCGCCGGCCGAGCACCCGGTCGTGCGCACGCATCCGGAAACCGGCGAGAAGGTCTTGTTTGTCGGCAGTTTCACGACGCACTTCGTCAACCACAACACGCCGGAAAACATTCGCCACGGCATCGACAAGACACCGGGTGCGTCGATGCTGCTGAACTACCTGCTCAGCCGTGCCACGATCCCCGAATACCAGGTGCGCTGGTCCTGGCAACCGGGCGACGTCGCGGTCTGGGACAACCGCAGCACACAGCACTATGCCGTGAACGACTACTGGCCCGCGCCGCGCAAGATGGAGCGCGCCGGCATCGTCGGCGACGTGCCGTTCTAGAGCCGCCCGGTCCTCGCGTCCTGCCTCGCCTTTTCCCTTCCCACTTTCACTCGGAGCCTATTGCCATGCACTTCCTCGACGGTCACCTCTATCCCGAAAACCAGCAGCCGCTGATCATCACCGCCGCGCCCTACGCGCCGGGCTGGATTCCCTCGGACTTCCCGGAAGACATCCCGGTCACGATGGAGGACCAGATCCAGAAGGCGGTGGATTGTTACGAGGCCGGCGCCACCGTGCTGCATCTGCATGTCCGCGAAGCCGACGGCAGGGGCAGCAAGCGCCTGTCCAAGTTCAACGAGCTGATCGCCGGCGTGCGCGCACGCGTGCCGGAGATGATCATCCAGGTCGGCGGCTCGATCAGTTTCGCGCCGGAGTCCGACGGCGCGAAGGCCAAGTGGCTCAGCGACGACACGCGCCACATGCTGGCCGAACTCGACCCCAAGCCCGACCAGGTGACGGTGACCGTCAACACGGTGCAGATGAATGTCACGGAGCACGCCGGCCTGGACGACTTCAGAGGTGTCTCGCGCGGCTTCCCGGACCTGCACGCGACCTACAAGGACATGATCGTGCCGGCGAACCCGAGCTGGGTCGAGGAGCACATCCGGCGCCTGACCGCCGCCGGCATCCAGAGCGAGTTCCAGTGCTACAACATCAACAGCTTCGAGACCATCGAGCGCATGATCCGGCGCGGCCACTACAAGGGGCCGCTGGTGATGAACTGGGTGGCGATCAGCGGCGGCATGGACCAGGCCAACATCTACAACCTGGCCAACTTCCTGCGCGCCGCGCCCGACGGCGCGGTGATCACGGTGGAGAGTTCGGTGCTCAACGTGTTGCCGGTGAACATGATCGGCATCGCGCTGGGCCTGCATGTGCGTTGCGGCATCGAGGACGTGCTCTGGAACCAGACCCGCACCGGCAAGATGAGCAGCGTCGAGCAGATCAAGCAGCTGGTGCGCATCTCCGGCGAGTTCGGCCGGCCGATCGCCACCGCGCAGCAGGCACGCGAGATCATGAAGATCGGCGTCTTCTACGAGACCACGGAAGAGACGTTGCAGGCCAACGGTTTCTCGCCCAACCGCAACGGGGGCAACCAGGGTTTCCTGCGCAAGCCGGCCAGCGAACTGGCCGCGTAAGCCTCGGCGGTGGGTGACCCGCCAGATCGGGAAACACACCGGCGGCACGTCGTCGAGCACGCGTACGATGCCGGGGGTGTCACGCGCGATCTCGTCCAGCATGGCGCCGTTGTCCATGCGCAAACGTATAGGTCTACAGTGGATTGCCGCATTTGCCTGCGGCTCTGCGCATCGATAACATCCTCGCATCACACCATTCGTGTCCATTGCCCCTCGCATGCCCTCGCCCGCAAACCCTTCGCCGACCGATTCCGCGCCACAACCCGACATGCCTGCGGCGACCATGCGCAAGGCCCGCTTCTGGGACCGCATCGCACGCAAATACGCGGCCGACCCGATCGCCGACATGGCCGGCTACGAAGCCACGTTGCGACGCGTGCAAACCCTGCTGTCCGGAAGCCAGGATGTATTGGAGATCGGCTGCGGCACCGGCAGCACCGCGCTGCGCCTGGCGCCGTGCACCCGGCAGCTGCTGGCGACCGACGTATCGCCCGGCATGATCGCGATCGCGCGCGAGAAGCTGGCGGCCCAGCCGACGCCGCAGCTGCGTTTCGCCGTCTCCGACGCCGACACACCGTCGTTCGGGCAAGCGTCTTTCGACATGGTGCTGGCGTTCAACCTGCTGCACCTGGTCGACGATCTCGACCAAACGCTGCGGACGGCGATACAGGCCTTGCGGCCGGGAGGCCTGCTGGTCTCCAAGACGCCCTGCCTCGCGCTGATGAACCCGCTCATTCCGTATCTTGCGGTGCCGCTGATGCGCGCCATTGGCAAGGCACCACGTGTGTTGTGCTTCGATGCCAGGCAACTGCAGGCCGCCATCGCCCGTCAGGGCCTGGAGATGGTCTGCGTCGAGTACCACGGAACACGGGGCAAGGATACCCGGCCGTTCATCGTGGCCCGCAAGCCCGGCTGAACGGCAGGCGACCTCTCCCGCCCTGCGGTCTGAGCATCCACCACGACATGCCCGGTGCTCCGGCAAGCCGGCCAGCGGGCTGGCCCCGTGAATCCCGCCGGGGCGCGGTCAGAGCGAGGGTTTGTTGCCCTTGTCCACGCGTTTCTCGACGGCCTCGCTGCGCAGCTTGTCGACGTGTTCGTTGGCGGCCAATTCGGCCTTGACCCAGGACTGCACGTCGATCATCGTGGCCTCGACACGGCTTGCCGGCTGGTTGTCCTTGCTCGCGCCCAACCGGTATTCCAGCATGCTGGCACATTGCGCGAGGTCCTTGACCCGGCTGTGCAGGAACAGGTCGAGCCGGTACTTTCCACCGCCGGCCTTGCGGTACACCAGGTCCAGGATGCCCTTCTTCTGTCGCACGTCCGTCGACGGCAGCGTCACGGTGACGCCGTTGGGATTGCTCGACAGGCAGTTCATGTCGCCACCGCCGAACTTCCAGTTGAGGATACCCGTCGTGGCGTCCGACGCCGAGCCGTACTTGTCGACCAGGGCCTGGCGGAACTGGCCACCGGTGATCGGGTCGACGTTGTTGAAGATCACGCGCCGCACGCCCACCAGCTTGCCGCCGGCCGGTGGCGGCGAGAAGAACAATTCGAACGAATCGTCGCGCCGCTTGTTGCCGAGCACCTCGACCTTGCTGGCCGTGATGCGGGCCAGGAAATCATCGGTCTTGAGTCCATGGTTGATGCCGTCGCTGTAGCCGTACGCCATCCGGCTTTCGTAGATTCTGTCCCCGCCGATCCCGTGTGCCTTGAGCACCGGCACCACCTGCTCGGGCGTCATGCCGAGCCGGATGCCGACCATCTCGAACTTGCCGTTGTCGTCGGCAGCGACGGTGGATGTGGAAAAAATGGCGATCACTGTCGCTGCAAGCGTACTGGCGACACGGGCCAGCTTCTTGGTGTACGGCATCTCCCTGTGTCCTTTCGTTGAGGTGTGAAATATCGCGATGCTACGAAACTCGTTGATGTTGTCAAGGAAAGAGTGCCGGCGGGCGGGTGCGCAGTTGCGGGAACGGCGTCCCTGAAACCCGGGAAACCCGGGAAACTCTCCAGCATGATTCGTAGCGCCATCGCAGGCCTTGTTGTTCTTCTGCCTGCCCCGGTCACGGCGAACGTTTCGGCGCCGGTCGCCGAGCCGGAGCGCACCGGCCTGCCGGTCCCGATCGCGGGTGATGGTCGGCATGCGGCCGAGCACACATGCCTTCTTCGATGCCCCCGGTTGTCGATGGCATCGCCTTTCGTTCGTCGTACCCGCATATCCGCCAACAAACGGCAAGAAGGCATGACATGACAGATACGCACAAGGTTCAGGGTCCGGCGTCCTATTTCCCGTCCATCGAGAAGAAACATGGCCAACCGGTCGAGCATTGGCTGGGCATCCTGCGCGATGCCGGCCCGCGCAAGCACATGGAATACGTTGAACTGCTCAAGACCGCGCATGACCTGGGCCACGGCCATGCGAACGCGCTGGTCGCCTGGCACCTGCGCAAGCGATAGGCCCGGCATCGACGGGCGACCGGCCGATGCCGGAACCGCCGTCGAAAACGACGACGATGACCGCGCGCCGGCTCACGACGCCACGGTCTCCATGCCCGCCGGGGCACCGTCCTCCTCGGCCAGGTCCTCGCGCAGGAATCCGCCCGACTGCCGCGCCCACAGGCGCGCATAGTGCCCGCCGAGCTGCAGCAACTCCTGGTGCGTGCCCTGCTCGACGATGCGCCCGGCGTCCATCACGACCAGCCGGTCCATGCGCGCGATCGTGCTCAGGCGGTGTGCGATCGCGATCACGGTCTTGCCTTCCATCAGCGTGACCAGCTGCTCCTGGATCGCGGCCTCGATCTCGCTGTCCAGCGCCGACGTGGCCTCGTCCAGGATCAGGATCGGCGCATCCTTGAGCAGCACCCGGGCCAGCGCGATGCGCTGGCGCTGGCCGCCGGACAACTTGACGCCGCGTTCGCCGGCATGGGCCTCGTAGCCGCTGCGGCCGGCCCAGTCGCGCAGTTCGTCGATGAAGCCGTCGGCATGCGCACGCTGCGCGGCGGCGCGGACCTGGGCATCGGTGGCCTCGGGCCGTCCATAACGGATGTTGGCCGCGATCGAGCGATGCAGCAACGAGGTGTCCTGCGTCACCATGCCGATGGCTGCGCGCAGGCTTTCCTGCGTCACGTCGCGCAGGTCCTGGCCGTCGATCGTGATGCGCCCGCCCTCGACGTCGTAGAAACGCAGCAGCAGGTTGACCAGCGTGGACTTGCCGGCGCCGGAACGACCGACCAGGCCGACCCGTTCGCCCGGCCGGATATGCAGGTCCAGCCGCTCCAGCACGGCGCGCCCGCCCTGCGGCTTCTGGCCGTAGCTGAAGTCGACCGCGTCGAACCGGATCTCGCCCCGCGTCACCTGCAGCGCGCGGGCCTGCGGCCGGTCGACCATGCTGTGCGGCACGGCGATGGTCTGTATGCCTTCCTGCACCACGCCGACGTTCTCGAAGATGCCGGTCACCTCCCAGCTGACCCAGCCCGCCATATTGGCGATCTGCCACACCAGCGGCAAACTGGTGGCCACGACCGCCGGACTGATCGCCTGGCCGTGCCACAACCACACGGCCACGCCGGCCGTGCCGACCACCAGCAAGGCATTGAGCGCCGTCAGCGTGGCCATGAACCGTGTCGTCATGCGCATGTGCGCGGCGATGCGGCCGCGGTGCGTGTCCATGGCCTCGCGCACATAGGCGTCCTCGTCGCGCGCGCGCGAGAACAGCTTGACCGTCATGATGTTGGTGTAGCTGTCCACGACCCGGCCCATGACCAGCGAACGCGCCTCGCTGCTCGAACGCGACAGGTCGCGCATGCGCGGCACGAAGATGCGCAGGAACAACACGAAACCGGCCAGCCAGCAGACCATCGGCAGCGCCAGGCGCCAGTCGAAGGACAACATCATCACCAGCGCACTGATGCCGTAGACCACGATGTACCAGACCGCCCGCACCGACGCCACCACGCTCTCGCGCAGCGCGTTGGCCGTCTGCATCACCCGGTTGGCCAGCCGGCCGGCGAAGTCGTTCTGGAAAAACGGGCTGCCCTGGCGCACCACGTGCCAGTGGCTCTGCCAGCGGATCAACGTGGTCACGCCCGGGATTACCGCATTGTTGCGCACCATGCTGTCGAGCATGATCATCAGCGGCCGCCCGACCAGCAGCACCAGCGCGATGCCGGCCAGCATCGGCCACTGCTCGCGCAGCGCCAGCGCCGGGTCGGTGGCCGCCATCAGGCCGACCAGGCGCCCGAGCAGCACCGGCATCAGGATGTCGATCAGGGCCACGCCCAGGCCGGTGGCCAGCATCGCCAGGTACAGGCCACGCGTCTGGCGCATGTAATGCCAGTAGAACCCCAGCAGGTCCGCTGGCGGGCCCTGGCTGGTGGCCGCCGCGGGTGCGGCGATGTCGCGCACGCGCGACTCGAAGAACGAAAACAGCTTCATGCGAGACCTTCGCGCCGCACGCGGCGGCATGTGCCCGGGGGGACGTCCGGCGGATTCATGGCACCTGCGGCACCGGCGGGCGCGACGGGTCGAGCGCGTTGCGATACCGCCGGCTGCACGGCACCTGCGAACCGTCGCGCATGCGCAGCCGGGCGTCGCCGCTGTCCAGCGGTTCGATTTCCGCGATGTGGTCGAGGTTGACCAGGTAACTGCGGTGCACCTGCACGAAACGCTGCGGATCGAGCTGGCGCGTGAACTCCGCCAGCGTGGAGCGCAGCAGGTAGTCGTGGCCGTTCACGCGCAGGCCGACATAGTTGGCCTGGGCCTGCACCCATTCGATGTCCGATGCCGCGATCAGGAACTCCTTGCGCAGCTTGCGCACCAGGAAACGCTCGGGACGGGTGGGTGTGGGCGTGCCGGGCGTTGCGGCGGCGCTGCCGGCACGCCCG
>JBFIDI010000336.1:0-6543 GCA_041581405.1 Burkholderiaceae bacterium | reverse complement strand
GTACACGGTGATGGGCCGCGTGGCGCGGCGCATCTGGGCGGTGGCGATGCGCGACAAGTACAAGGCCAACGAACGCTCGCAGAAGCTGAAGTACCACTGCCAGACCAGCGGCCGCTCGCTGCACGCGCAGGAGATCCAGTTCAACGACATCCGCACCACGCTGCAGGCGCTGATCGCGATCTACGACAACTGCAATTCACTGCACACGAATGCCTTCGACGAGGCGATCACGACGCCCACCGAAGACAGCGTGCGCCGCGCAATGGCGATCCAGCTCATCATCAACCGGGAGTGGGGCCTGGCGAAGAACGAGAACCCCGGCCAGGGCGCGTTCATCATCGAGGAGCTGACCGAACTGGTCGAGGAGGCGGTGCTCAGCGAGTTCGAGCGCATTGCGGAACGCGGCGGCGTGCTCGGCGCGATGGAGACCGGTTACCAGCGTGGCCGCATCCAGGACGAGTCCATGCACTACGAGATGCTCAAGCACACCGGCGAGTTGCCCATCGTCGGCGTCAACACCTTCCGCAATCCGCACGGCGATGCGGTGCAGGACAAGCTGGAACTGGCGCGTTCCACCGACGAGGAAAAGCAGAAGCAGCTCCGGCGGCTGGCCGATTTCCACCAGCGCCACGCCCAGGAGGCCCCTGCCATGCTCGAGCGGCTGCAGCAGGCGGTGATCCGCAACACCAACGTGTTCGAGGTGCTGATGGATGCGGTGCGGGTCTGCTCGCTGGGGCAGATCACCGACGCCTTGTTCGCGGTGGGCGGGCAGTACCGGCGCAACATGTGAGCAGCGGCCTGCGCGGCCGCGCGGGCCCGGCCGTGTCGCGCCGATGATTCAGGCGGCTTTCGCGCCTGCGCGACGGCGCACCGCGGCGCCGATCACCAGCAGGCCGGCGAGCAGCATGGCGTATTCGGCCGGCTCGGGGATCGGTGCGGTCGCGGTCTGCACCGCCAGTGCGCCCAGCAGTTCATGGGCCCGGGCCGACGGATGCAGTTCGTCGGAAAACGCCGCCGTGTTGCAGCCCGAGGCCGTCGCGTCGAAGAAGAAATACTGGTTCGACAGGAAGCCGGGACTCAGGCAGGCCGATGTGACATTGGTGATGCCGAAGGCGGCACCACCCTGGTTGGCCGCGTCGTCGAAGACCTCGTTGAACAAGCCGAAGAAGTCCATGGTCCGGATATCGAGGTCCACGCCATGGGTCTGGTTGAAGCCGGCCTCGAAGCTGCCGACCAGACTCGACAATGCGCTGTTGAAACTGATCGTGACGTCCGACGAGGCGGCGACACGGTTCAGTGTCGTGGCTTCGGGGGTCAGGCCCAGGTCGGGCAGGTTGGAGAGCAGGAAATGGCGCGCACCGGCGTTGGCCAGCAGGCCGAGCGCCCCGGCGACGTTCTGCGCGACCTGCGTCGCTTCGGCGGCACGCGCCTGCACGCTGGCCGGATCCAGCGCGGAATTGGCGCTGCGGATGTCGCGCAGGTCGTTGGCGCCGGCCATGATCACGTACAAGGCATCCGGGTCCGCGTCGCTGGTGAGCTGGGGATTGCCGGTCAGGATCGAGGTCGCGTTGTCCCATGCAATCAGTTGTGCGGCCAGCCCGGTGTTCGCGCCGGCCGAGCCGTCCAGGCCGGTGCGGGCACCGCCGAAGGAATAGTTCTTGCCACCCAGCGGGCCGATCGGGATCACGTCCGTGCCGTTGTAGAACCGGTTGCTCGGGGCGGCGCTGGACGCAAAACCCAGACCGCTGGCCAGGTATTCGGTCCATGCTGGTCCGTTGGAGAACCGACCCGCCGCACCCGGATAACTCGGAAACGGCGCTGGTCCGTAAAGGGTGGTCAACGACAACACATTGCCGGTGTCCGACAGGCTGTCGCCGAAGATCACGAGATCGCTGTAGGTGGTGGGTGGTGCGACCGCGGCATGGGTGTGTCCGGCAAACAATCCCATGCCGATGATCGATGCGATCAGGCCGTGGCGAATGGTGTTGAACATGGCGGGTCTCCTGTAGGTGTGTGGATCGAGCCAGGTGGGAGCGAATCGATGCCGGTGGCGGCAGATCATGGATCTGCGGCACGATTCGATGCGATAGCGCCAGCGTGCGCCCGTTGCGGCGCCGGTGGTGGCCACGCGTGTTGCGGCTGTGTCCATCTTGCAGGCATGCTCGCCTGCAGTCTGTGCGGGATTACCCTGATGGGTTATTCGGCTCCGTTGCCATCCATGGGCGTGACACGCACCTGTTCGACCAGTCGCGCCACGTCGTCGGCCCGGCACAAGGTCGTTCCCACATGCAGCAGCGCCGCCGAACCGGCCGCGACGCCATACCGGAATGCGTCGGGCAAGGCCATGTCCCGGTCCAGCGCCCAGACCATGGCCGCCAGGAAACTGTCGCCGGCGCCGGTCGTGCTTTTCACGTCCACCTGCAAGGCGTCGGCGCGCCAGGCTGCGTCGGCACTGAACAACATCGCACCACGTTCGCCCAGGCTCAGTGCCACCAGTTCGGCGCGACCATCGTGGATCAGCGATTCGGCCGCGGCACGCCAATGCGATTCGTCTTCGGGATGCGCGCCGGTCAGGTCCGACAATTCGCGCAGGCTGGGCTTGATCAGGAACACGCCGGCGGACAGTGCGGCTTCGAGCGGCGCACCGGAACTGTCGAGCACCACCTTGCTGCCGCGCGTGTGCGCCAGCCGGGCCAGCCGGGCATAACTGTCGACCGCGAGGCCGGGCGGCAGGCTGCCGCTGAGCACCACGTAGCGCGGCGCCGGCTCGACGGTCGCCAGGAAGTCCACGCAGGCCTGCCATTCCGCATCGCTCAGGTCGGGGCCGGGCAACACGAAGCGGTATTCGCGCCCGCTGCTGGTCTCGAGCACCGAAAAACTCTCGCGCGTCTCGTCCGCGATCGTCAGCCGGTGACTGGGTACCCGTTCGGCATCGACGAGTTTCTGCAGCCGGTCTCCGACCACGCCACCGGCGAGGTACAGCGCCAGGCAGTCGCCACCCAGGCGCTGCACGACCCGCGCCACGTTGATGCCGCCACCGCCCGGAAACCGTTCGGCATGGGTGCAGCGCAGCTTGTGGCTGGGCAACAATTGCTCGCAGGACGTGGCCACGTCGAGCGCGGGATTGAGCGTGATCGTCAGGATGTCGGTCATGCCCGACACTGTAGACGACGCGCCGGACGGACGCGGCGAGAATCCCGCTTCGGCCACGTGAACGGCGGCATCTCCGCTGGCGGCGTCGATGGAAAGGACGAGAGGACATGGCGGATTTCCTGTTGGTGCATGGCGCCTGGCATGGCGCCTGGTGCTGGCGCGACGTGACCACGGCGCTGGTGCGCGCCGGCCACCGTGCCCATGCGGTCACGCTGACCGGCCTGGGCGAGCGTGCCCATCTGCTGCACACAGGCATCGACCTGCAGACCCATGTGCAGGACGTGATCGCGGCCATCGAGGCCGAGGAAATGCAGCAGGTCGTGCTGGTCGGCCACAGTTATGCCGGCATGCTGGTCACGGCGGTGACCGACCACATGCCGGGGCGTATCGGCCACCTGGTCTATCTGGATGCCGTGGTGCCCAAGCCGGGCGAGTCGTGGAGCAGCACCCATGCGCCGGCCACGCGCAAGGCGCGGCTCGAGGCGGCGCAGGGCTCCGCCATGTACGCGTTCCCGCCACCCGACCCGGGCGTGTTCGGGCTCGACGGCGCCGGCCACGCCTGGGTGCGACGGCGCCAGACACCCCATCCCGGCCATACCTACGAGATGCCGCTGGACTTCGACGTGCAACGCGTGGCCGCGGTCCCGCGCACCTTCATCGACTGCACGACACCGGCGCTGGCCACGATCGACGCGATCCGCACCCGGGTCCGCACGCCCACGTTCTGGGACGGGGCCTGGTCCTCGGGCGGCGGCGCACGCCTGGTCGTGATGCCCACCGGGCACGACCCGATGATCAGCGAGCCGCAGGCCTTGACGCAGCACCTGCTGGCCTGCGCAGGCGCGCAGGAAGCTTGAATCGCCACTGGCGGCCGGGGGTCCGCGCGGCGTGGATGTCCGCCGCGCGACGGGGCAACCGGGGCGCCGGTGAACTTCGGTTACGCTAGGCACCCGGACGTCGGCGGCAAGCGAAACGCGAAGCGCAGGCGAACGGCATCGATGCAGGGAAGTCCCTGGTGCCACACCCCCTGGCACCAGCCTGCCGTACACGATTGACAGGAGGCATGCATGAACGATTTATTTTCCCTGCACGGCCGCACCGCCCTGGTGACGGGTGGCTCGCGCGGCATCGGCCGCATGATCGCCGAAGGTTTCCTGGCACAGGGGGCGCGTGTCTATATTTCCTCGCGCAAGGCCGACGCCTGCGACAAGGCGGCCGCCGAGATGTGCAAGATCGGCCCCTGCGTCTCGCTGCCGGCCGACGTGTCCAGCGTCGAGGCCGCCGCGGCCATGGCGGCGGCCTTTGCCGAACGCGAGGACCGGCTCGACATCCTGGTCAACAACGCCGGCGCCGCCTGGGGTGCCGAGTTCGACACCTTTCCCGAGAGCGGCTGGGACAAGGTCGTCAACCTGAACCTCAAGGCCCCGTTCTTCCTGACGCAGGCGCTGGTCACACAGCTGCGCACCGCGGCCAAGGTGCGTCCGGCCAAGGTGATCAACATCGCGTCCATCGACGGGGTGTCGGTCAACCCGCTGGAAACCTACTCCTATGCCGCCAGCAAGGCCGGGCTGATCCACCTGACACGGCGCATGGCGTTGCGCCTGATCCAGGACAACATCGTCGTGACCGCGATCGCACCGGGCGCGTTCGCGTCCGACATGAACCGGGATGCGCGCGACCATGCCGACGCTGTTTCGGCCCATGTGCCGTCCGGTCGCATCGGTACCGCCGAAGACATGGCGGGTGCGGCGATCTACCTGGCGTCGCGCGCCGGTGACTACGTCGTCGGTTCGACGCTGGTGGTCGACGGCGGCGTGACACACGCGCGCGGCTGACGCCCCCGAAGGCCTTGCCCCGGCGGCCTTCGCCGGCTGGCTGACGTGCCACGCGCGGCGCATAATGAGCGCCGCGCCCCGCAGCGGGGCGCCATTGCGTCAGACTGATCCGGAGCATCCGATGGCAGCCCGCCTGCAGGATATCGAGTGGGGTGAACCCCTGTTGCCCGTCGTGCCCGATCCCGCCTGGGAGAGCGAGGTCAGTCGCCGGGGCGGCCACGTGACGAAGGCCGACCGGATGATCGCGCCGTGCCGGTGGTTGCGCGAAGCGAGCTTCGGCATCACCCACTACCGCCCGCGTGCGATGCCGGCGCGCCTGTTCCAGGTGGGCGCCCTGATCACGTCCCAGGAAAACGCATGCCGGTACTGTTACGGTGCCAACCGGGCCTTCATGAAGATCCTGGGCTTCTCCGAAACGGTCATTCAACGGATCGAACACGACCTGCATGTGGCCGAACTCGACGACAGGGAACGGGGTTTCGTCGCTTTCTGCCGCAGCCTGGCGCGATCGCGGCCCCGGCCCTCGCGTGCCGCGCGTGATGCCATGGTGGCGATGGGGTATTCCCGGCTGGCGGTCGATGAAATGGCGTTCGCGATCTCCATGGGGTGTTTCTTCAATCGGGTGACGACCTTCATGGCCTGTCCGCCCGAGAACGACCTGGAGCGCATCGGCAACGGCCCGATCGGCCGGGTACTCGGCTGGATGGCACCGATGGGGCGCATGGTCTCGAAGCTGCGCCGCCCGGCCGCCTCCGACGATGCGCCCGGCGCGGACACGCTGGCCGGCGGCCTGTTCGGTCCCATCCTGGTCCCGCTGGCCGGCTTGCCGGCCGCACGGGTCATGCGCGACGCACTCGATGGTGCGTTCGCGCAGTCGGCCATTTCGCACGGCACCAAGTCGCTGGTGTTTGCGATTGTTGCCCGCACGCTGGGATGCGGACATTGCGAAGCCGAAGCCCGCACCTTGCTGCTGTCCCAAGGCATGTCCGCCACCCGGATCGACCAGGCGCTGGCGACCTTGCGCTGCGACGGCCTGAGCGATGCCGAAACCGCGATCCTGGCCTGGACGCGCGGGACCGTGCATTACGACACCGGCGAGGTGCAGCGCGCAACCCGTGTGCTGGCGGCGTCCGTCGGCAACACCGTCGTGCTGGAAGCCATCGGTATTGCCGCACTGGCGAATGCGGTCGTGCGTTTGGCGATGTTGCAGGAGTAGGGCGCTGGTCTGGCTTGCCATCGGGATGACGGCTCTGGCCCTGGTGCTGGGCTGGCGCTGGGTGCTGTCGCTCCGCCGCGCGCGCCAGTTCGAGCGCCTGCTGGGCGCCACCGACGCCAAGCTGATGCATCTCGAACGGCAGTTCGAGCGTTTCGTGCCCGCCGACGTGGTGGAGAAACTCATCGACGGCGGCGACGCGCTGGCGCCCGAGCGCCGGCCGGTGACCATCCTGTTCGCGGACCTGCGCGGTTTTACGGCGATGTCGGAGCGGCTCGATCCGAGCGTGACGGTCGACATCCTCAACGGTTATTTCGGCCACATGATCGCGGCCATCAAGCG
>JBFIDI010000335.1:0-6544 GCA_041581405.1 Burkholderiaceae bacterium | reverse complement strand
TGTAGCCCACCGGCGAGTTGGTCGCCAGCTGGAACAGCAGGTACAGGCCGACGTCGGTGTCGCGCTCGAGCAGCGTCTGCATCCAGCGGTCGTATTGCCACACCCGCAGCTCGAATTCCTGCACGCTGGACGAATGGCCCAGCACGATGCCCAGGCCGGCCTCGAGGTCGGACCACAGGCCGAGCAGGTCCTCGTATTCGGTTTCGCTTTCGACGCTGAGGGTCACGATGCGGCGTGCCGGTGGGGGCGAAGGGCGTGGTGGCGCATCAGTAGCGTTTCTCCAGCACCATCTGTTCGTTGTTGCGCGTCATCTGGAAACGGGCCAGGAAGCTGTTGCCCAGCAGCACGAAGGGCATCGCGATCGGCGTGACGACGGCGTCGATGTCGCGTACCTCCACGTCGTTCATGCGCACCGACGAGAGCCGGATCTTCCAGCCCGGCACGATGCCGTTGGCGGTGGCGACCTGCACTGCCTGGCCATGCTTGTACTTGAGCCCGATGCGGTCGGCGTCGGAGACGCTGACCCCGACGGTCGTCGCGCCGGTGTCGACCATGAACTGCACCGGCTTGGCGTTGAGCAGGCCCTGGGTCACGAAGTGACCGCCCGAATCGGCCGACAACACGATGCGGGCGCCGTTCGATGCCGCCACCGGCCGCCCGACGCTGACCGGCGCGGCGCCGATGCGCAGGCTCTGGCGCTGCCCGCCGACCTCGATCACCGCGCCCTGGCCCTGCGTGGACACCACGCGCACGCCCCGGAAGGATTCGCCCGGCGCCACCAGCTTGGGTTCGCTGCCGTCGACGACGAGCAGCGCCTTGTTGCCCAGCATGCCCGACAGGTTGACCTCCTGCGCCTGCGCAGCCGACACCAGGGCGCCGGCGGCAAGCAGCGCCAATGGCGCAAGGCGGCGGCGCAGGCGGTGGTGCATGGTGCGGGGTCTCGCGACGTCAGTCGCGGAAGTTGTTGAAGCTCAGCGGCAGGTCGGGGATGTCCTTGCGGATCAGCGCCATCGCCGCCTGCAGGTCGTCGCGCTTGGCGCCGGTGATGCGCACCGCATCGCCCTGGATCGCGGCCTGCAGCTTGAGCTTGCTGTCCTTGATCATGCGCTGGATCTTCTTGGACACCTCGGTCTCGATGCCGTTGCGCACCTTGATCACCTGCTTGACCTTGTCGCCGCCCATCTTCTGCACGTCGCCGCGGTCGAGGAAACGCACGTCGACGCCGCGCTTGGTCATCTTGTTGCGCAGCACGTCCTCGATCTGGCCGAGCTGGAATTCGGCGTCGCCGATCAGCGTGATGTCTTTTTCCTTGAGTTCGATCGCGGCCGAGGTTCCCTTGAAATCGAACCGGGTGCTGATTTCCTTGACGGTGTTGTCCACCGCGTTGCGGACTTCCACGAGATCGGCCTCGCAGACTGTGTCGAATGAGGGCATGGTTCCACCAGTTTCAAATGCGGCCGCATCAGGACCCGATGCGACAATCCTGTCATGTTAGTCGAGAAAAACGTCCCGCTTCAACCCTACAACACGTTCCGCATCGTGGCAAAGGCCTTTTCGCTGGTGCGGGTGACGGGGGTGGACGTGCTCGACCAGGTGCTGGCCGACCCGGAACTGGCGGCCGAACCCCGGTTCATCCTGGGCGGGGGCAGCAACATCGTGCTGACCGGCGACGTCCGGCCGCTGGTGCTCAAGGTCGAGGTCATGGGCCGGCGGGTGGTGCAGGAGACCGACAAGGGCATCGTGATCGAGGTCGGGGCGGGGGAGAACTGGCACGAACTGGTGGCCTGGACGCTGGACCAGGGTTACCCCGGGCTGGAGAACCTGGCCATGATTCCGGGCACGGTGGGCGCCTCGCCGGTGCAGAACATCGGTGCCTACGGCCTGGAGTTGCAGGACCGCTTCCATTCGCTCGACGCCACCGACCTGGTCACTGGCGCAAAATACACGCTGGACGCCGCCCAATGCGGCTTCGGTTACCGCGATTCGGTCTTCAAGCATGCGCCGCCGGACGCGGCGACATCGGCCCTGGGCGCCGATGGCGCGCCGGTGACCGGTTTCGGCCTGCGCGACCGCGTCGTCATCACCCATGTACGGCTGTTCCTGCCCAAGCCCTGGAAGCCGGTGCTCGGATACGCCGACCTGGAACGCAAGATGCTCGAGACCGGCATCACCGCGCCCGACGCGCGGCAGATCTTCGACTGGGTCTGCGCCATCCGCAGCGCCAAGTTGCCGAATCCGGCGGTGCTGGGCAATGCCGGCAGCTTTTTCAAGAACCCGCAGGTGACGCGCGAGCAGTGCGACGACATCATCCAGCGCGAGCCGCGCATCGTGCATTACCCGCTGGACAACGGCGCGGTCAAGCTCGCTGCCGGCTGGCTCATCGACGCCTGCGGCTGGAAGGGCAAGTCGGTCGGCAATGCGGCGGTGTACGAGCGCCAGGCGCTGGTGCTGGTGAACCGGGGCGACGCCACCGGCGGCGAGGTGATGACGCTGGCCCGGGCGATCCAGACCAGCGTGTACGAGCGTTTCGGCATCCAGCTCGAGCCGGAGCCGGTCGTCGTCTGAGCGACGCCCCGGTGCCGGGGCGCGGCATCACTTGCGGCTGTTGTTGTCGTCGTCGTTGCCCAGTTGGGGCACGCCGTAGCCGTCGCCCATGCTCAGCAGCCCGGTCCGGGTGTAGATGCCCAGCTTGGCGCGGGTGTCGACGATGTCCAGGTTGCGCATCGTCAGCTGGCCGATGCGGTCCTGCGGCGAGAACACGGATTCGCCTTTTTCCATCGTCAGCCGGTCCGGGTGGTAGGTCAGGTTGGGCGACTCGGTGTTGAGCAGCGAATAGTCGTTGCCGCGGCGCAGCTCGATCGTGACCTCGCCGGTGATCGCGCGCGCAACCCAGCGCTGGGCGGTCTCGCGCAGCATGATGGCCTGCGGGTCGAACCAGCGGCCCTGGTACAGCAGGCGGCCGAGCCGGCGGCCGTGGTCACGGTATTGCTCGATCGTGTCCTCGTTGTGGATGCCGGTGACCAGGCGTTCGTAGGCGATGAACAGCAGCGCCAGGCCGGGGGCCTCGTAGATGCCGCGGCTCTTGGCCTCGATGATGCGGTTCTCGATCTGGTCGCTCATGCCCAGGCCGTGGCGCCCGCCGATGCGGTTGGCCTCGAGGATGAGCTCGACCGGGTCGCTGTATTGCACGCCGTTGAGGGCGACCGGCTGGCCTTCCTCGAACCGGACCGTGACCTCCTCACGCTTGACCTCGACCTCGTCGCGCCAGAACGCCACGCCCATGATGGGCTGCACGATCTTGATGCCGGTGTTCAGGTGCTCCAGGTCCTTGGCCTCGTGGGTGGCGCCCAGCATGTTGGAGTCGGTGGAGTAGGCCTTCTCGGCCGACATCTTGTAGCCGAAGCCCGCTTTCGTCATGAACGCCGACATCTCGGCGCGGCCGCCGAGTTCGTCGATGAAGGCCTGGTCCAGCCAGGGCTTGTAGATCTTCAGGCTGGGGTTGGTCAGCAGGCCGTAGCGGTAGAAACGCTCGATGTCGTTGCCCTTGAAGGTGCTGCCATCGCCCCAGATGTTGACGTCGTCCTCCTTCATCGCCGCCACCAGCATGGTGCCGGTCACGGCCCGGCCCAGCGGCGTGGTGTTGAAGTAGGTGACGCCGGCGGTGGTGACGTGGAAGGCGCCGGCCTGCAGCGCCGCGATGCCTTCATGGGCGAGCTGGGCGCGGCAATCGATCAGGCGGGCCTTCTCGGCGCCGTATTGCAGGGCCTTGCGCGGAATCTCTTCGTAGTCGGGTTCGTCCGGCTGCCCGAGGTTGGCGGTATAGGCGTACGGGATCGCGCCCTTGATCTTCATCCAGTGCAGCGCGGCGCTGGTGTCCAATCCGCCGGAGAAGGCGATGCCGACTTTCTGTTGCAGTGGCAGGTTCTGGAGAATGGTGGCCATGGTGGGTCGGTGCTTTCCTGTGTCAGCCGTAGTGGCAGATGTAGTGGTAGGGCTCGGTCACGCGGATGTCGAAATACGCGTTCGCCGGGATCTGGAACGATTCGCCGGCGCGCGAGGTGCGCCATTCGTCGCTGCCGGCCAGGCGGTATTCGCAGCTGCCGGCGACACACTCCATGACCTCGGCCTGGGCCGTGTTGAAGCGTTGTTCCATCGGCAACACGACGCCGACCGACTTCTTCGTGCCGTCGGGCAGGCTCAGGCTGTGGCTGACGCAGCGGCCGTCGAAATACACGTTGGCCTGGGTCGCAACGGACACGTTGGAGATGACAGGGGTGGTCATGGGAAAGGGCAGTGATCAAGCGAAGACACGGGGCGCAGCCGCGCCTCGGACGGGTGGCCGGCTCGGACATGCCGCAGCCAGGCCAGCCGGCGATTTTAGGCCACGCCGGTGTGCGCGCGGCGCGTGCGGGCGGCTGTCAGACCAGCCGGGTTTCCCAGAGCTCGGCCTGGAAGCCGACGCTGACGTCCTTGTTGGCGGGGCCGCCCCAGGCCACGACCGGCCGCTTGATCACGCTGGGATGGGCCAGCATGACGGCGCGTGCGCCGGCGGCGTCGGTGGCGCCCGCGCGCGTGGCATCGTCGAGCCGGCGCCAGGTCGTGCCCTTGCGGTTGAGCAGGGTTTCCCAGCCGACCTGCTCCATCCAGTGGTCGAGCAGATCGGGCGGCACGCCTTCGGTCTTGAAGTCGTGGAACACGTAGGGTTGCCCGTGGTCGTCCAGCCACTGGCGCGCCTTCTTGACGGTGTCGCAGTTGCGAATGCCGTATACGGTGATGGCAGTGTTTTTCATGTGCGCATCATGCCGCAATCCGCTGCGCGACAATGCCCCTGCCATGCAAACACAGCACCACAGGAGGCTTGATTGACCCCCGATCCCGCCGGATTCCGGGCCCTCGCGGACTGGCTCGACCATTGCGAGCGGCTGCACCCGAAGAACATCGACATGGGCCTGGAGCGGGTGCGGCTGGTCGCCGAGCGCATGGGCATCCGTTTCGCATGCCCGGTGATCACCGTGGCCGGTACCAACGGCAAGGGTTCGACCTGCGCCATGCTCGAGGCCATCCTGGGCGAGAGCGGCTTTCGCACCGGGGTCTATACCTCGCCGCACCTGGTCCATTTCGAGGAGCGGCTGCGGCTGCAGGGCGAGGCCGTGGCCGTCGACCCGCTGATCGAGGCCTTCGCGCGCGTCGAGCGCGCGCGTTGCCAGGCCCCGCCGGATGTGTCGCTGACCTATTTCGAGTTCTCGACGCTGGCTATCCTCGACCTGATGGCGCGCGCGAAGCTGGACGTGGTGATCCTGGAAGTGGGGCTGGGCGGGCGGCTGGACGCGGTCAACATCGTCGACGCCGACTGCGCGGTGATCACCAGCGTGGACCTGGACCACATGGAGTTTCTCGGCCCGGACCGCGAGAGCATCGGGCGCGAGAAGGCCGGCGTGATGCGCACCGGGCGGCCGGTCATCGTCAGCGACCCGGTGCCGCCGCAAAGCGTGCTCGACCATGCGCTGGAGATCGGCGCCGACCTGTGGCGCCTGGGCGTGGACTTCAATTTCTCCGGCGACAAGCAGCAATGGGCCTGGAGCGGCCGGGGCCGGCGTTATGCCGGCCTGGCGTATCCGGCGCTGCGCGGCGCCAACCAGCTGCTCAACGCCAGCGGCGTGCTGGCGGCGCTGACCGCGATGCGCGAACAGCTGCCGGTGACGGCGCAGGCGGTGCGCAACGGGCTGGCGATGGTCGCCTTGCCGGGCAGGTTCCAGATCGTTCCCGGGGAGCCGACGCTGGTGCTCGACGTTGCGCACAATGCGCATGCCGCGGCCGCGCTGGCGGTGAACCTCGACGCGATGGGCTTTTTCCCCACGACCCATGCCGTCTTCGGCGCCATGGCCGACAAGGACCTGGCGCCGATGTTCGAGCGCCTGAACCCGATCATCGACCGCTGGTACTTCACCGATCTGCCACTGGCGCGGGCCGAAAAGGCCGTGCAGCTGCAGTCGCGCTGGCAGGCGAAGAACAGCCGCACGGACACGGCGGCGCAGGTGTTCGCGGACCCGGTGTCGGCCCTGCGCGCGGCGGTCGATGCGGCGGACCCGGCTGATAGAATCGTCGTCTTTGGATCATTCCACACCGTGGGTGGCGTGTTGAAGGACGGCGTACCGCGCCTTTCCGCCAGACACATGAACCCCTGACCCCCCATTCATGGCTTTGTTCAAGTTCCGCAAGGGCCGCGATGAGCAGCCGGCGCCTTCCAAGAAGAAGCAAAAGCCGGCGCCCACGGTCGAGGTCGTGCGCAGGCGCGCCATGCACCGGCTCATCGGCGCGGCGGTGCTGGTGCTGGCTGCGGTGATAGGGTTTCCGCTGATCTTCGACAACCAGCCGCGGCCGATTCCGGTCGACCTGCCGATCGAGATCGTCGACCGGAACAAGGTCAAGCCGCTGGTGCTGCCGCCCGCGGCGCCGGCCGCCGAGTCCGTCGCCCCGCCGGCCCCGGCTCCGGCCCAGCAGGCCGCGACCGGAGCGACGTCCGTCGCCCCGAACCCGGCTGTCG
>JBFIDI010000334.1:0-6571 GCA_041581405.1 Burkholderiaceae bacterium | reverse complement strand
GCCGCGTCGGCCTGGCCGGCATATTTCTTCGCCACGTCGCGGTAGGCCGGGCCGACCAGCTTCTTGTCGGCGGAATGGCAGGCCAGGCAGGCGTGGGCCTGGGCCAGCTGCACGCTGGCATGGGCCGGCATCGCCAGCATCGGCGCGAGCAGCGCCAGGGAAAAGACGGACACGAACTTCACACGAACTCCTGGTTGCGAGATCCCGGGCGGGACCGATTGGTATATGCAAATTCAATGATATTTGTTCCGCCGGCCATGGGGCATTGGTGTTTACACGGATGCGGCCACCCGACGCATCCACCGCTTGGGCCCCGGCGCGGCGCCGGAGCCACGCGCAGGCGCGGCTGCGGAGACAATACCGCCATGCAAGAACAGGAACTGATCCCGCTGACGCAGACCGTGTTGTGGAGCGCCTTTGCCGTCGCCGCCATGTTCGGCGCCGTGGCCCAGCGCACCCACTTCTGCACCATGGGCGCCATCGCCGACATCGTCAACATGGGTGACTGGAGCCGCATGCGCATGTGGGTGCTGGCGATGGCGGTGGCCATGATCGGCTTCAATACCATGGTGGGGGCCGGCTGGATCCGGGCCGCCGACAGCCTGTACGCGGAGCCGCGACTGATGTGGCTGTCGCTGCTGGCCGGCGGTCTGATGTTCGGTTTCGGCATGGTGCTGGCATCGGGCTGCGGCAGCAAGAACCTGGTACGGGCCGGCGCGGGCAACCTCAAGGCCTGGGTCGTGTTGCTGGTGCTGGGCGCCTGCGCGTTCGCGACGCTCAAGGGCATCACGGCCGTGGCGCGCGTGGCGACGGTGGACCGGGTGACGGCACAGCTGCCGGGCAACCAGGACCTCCCGTCGATGCTGGCCTCCGCGGTCGGCATCGGTACGCCGGCCGCCGCACTGGGGCTGGGCCTGTTGCTCGGCCTGGTGCTGCTGGCCTGGGTCCTGCGCAGCCCCGACGGCCGCTCGCCGATGGTCTGGCTGGGCGGCGTGGGCATCGGCGCCACCGTGGTGCTGATGTGGTGGATCTCCGGGCGGCTGGGTTTCGTCGCCGAGCATCCGCTGACGCTGGAGGCCAGTTTCCTGGCGACGAATTCGCGCCGCATGGAGTCGCTCAGCATGGTCGCACCGGTCGGTTTTGCGCTGGACTGGGTGCTGTTCTTCAGCGACCAGTCCAAGCTGCTGACCATCGGCATCGTGAGCATGTTCGGCGTCATCGCCGGCTCCGCCGCCATGGCGCTGGCCAGCCGGGAGTTCCGGTGGGAGGGCTTCGGCAACGTCGAAGACACGGCCAACCACCTGGCCGGCGCGGCGCTGATGGGTGTCGGCGGCGTCACCGCGATGGGTTGCACGATCGGCCAGGGCCTGTCGGGCATCTCGACCTTGTCGCTGGGCAGCCTGCTGGCGCTGGCATCCATCGTCTGCGGTGCCCTGGCCGCGCTGCGATACCAGATCTGGCGCATCGATCGCATGGGCTGACCGGCGCCGGCCGCGGCGCGGCGGCTCAGCCCGTGCGCTTGAGCAGGCCGCGCGCCAGGTCGAACAGGTCTTCCTCGAACATCTCTCCCGGGATGAGCTGCGCCAGGCGGCCCTGGCGGTCGATCGCGCAGGTCATCGGAATCACCCGACGCGACGTCAGGCGACTGCGCACCTGGCCGCCGTCCATGGCGACCGGGAAGCGGTAGGCGTTGTTCACCATGTATTGGCGCACCAGGCGCTCGTCGGTGTCCTGCGCGACCGCCAGGATGCGCAGGCCCTGCGAGCGTGTCTGCTCGAACAGCTTGTCGAGATGGGCGTTGTGGCGCTTGCAGAACGGGCAATAGGTGGCCCACAGGACGACCAGCGCCGGCTGCCCGCGCCAGTCGCCGGGCTCGAGCACGCTGCCGTCGAGCAACGGCAGGCGGGGCCACTGGACGACCTCGCCGATGGCCGCCGGTTCGGCCCACGCGGGAAGGGACACCAGGGTGCCGACACCGGCCATCAGGCATGTACGTCGTTTCATTTCGATCCCTGCTGCTCCATGAGCAAGAAGGTGTTGTATGCGTTCATGCGGTTGGCGGCACGGAACAGCGGCATGTGCTCGAAGCGGGACCAGTCGGCCTTGGCATAGGCTTCCTCGAACGGCTCCAGGTTCTGTGCGGCCTCGCCCATGCTCTTGCGCAGGAACACCAGGTAGTCGCGCGTCAGCGTGAGGTCGGCCATCGGATCGGTCGACACCCCGCCGTGCCCGGGAATCAAGACCCGGGGCGCAAATTCGATCAAGCCCCCCAACGAGGCGATCCACTGGCGGCTGTCGGCCTGGCCGACAAAGGGGATGCGGCCACGAAAGACAAGGTCACCGGCGAACAACACGCCCGCCTTGGGCACGAAGACCACCAGGTCTTCCGGCGTGTGGGACGGCCCGACATGCCGGATCTGGAACAGGTAGGACCCCAGGCGCAGCTCGGTCTGCGCCTCGGACAACCAGCGATCGGCGCCCAGCAACTGCGTCTGCGCGTCGATCCATGGCGCCAGGTCCTTGCGGCTGGCATCGAGCCGCAACCGCGCCGTCTCCGAATGCAGGTATTCGCGGCCCGACGGATGCCCCAGGATCTGCGCGCCCGCCGCCTTGAATGCCTGCAGGCCATAGATATGGTCGGCATGGAAATGCGTGACCACGAGGTAGCGGATCGGCTGGCGCGTGATGCGCCGGATCTCGGCGATGAGTTCGTTCGCCAGCACCGGAGAACCCAGCGCGTCGATGACGACCACGCCTTCGTCGGTGACGACGAACCCGGCATTGGAGATGAAGTTGCGGTTGGCCGGTGTTCCCAGCGCCGCGTCGCCCTGCACCATCCACACGTTCTCGGCCACCTCGACGGCCTTGACCGCCGTGCCAGCTTGCGCCAGGCCGTGGCTGCCCGCCACGATGCCCAGGGCCAGCACCAGCAACCAGGGAGCACGGGCCCACAACCAGCGGGGAAATGCCATGACGTTTGCCTCCAAGTATCTTCGCTATATTCGTATAGGATGATACTCGGGAAGAGCCAAAAACCCGGTAGCATTCGCGCCACGGCCCGACGCGATCGATCCATCGATCGGACGCACGCCGCGCGCCGGATACCGACACACGGAGGCAAATGTCATGCACATGTTCCTGTTTCCCGCTCGACCGGGGCGCATCGCGGCCCTGCTCTCGGGCCTGTTGTGCGCCATCGGCGCGCATGCGCAGACCGCGCAGGAGCTCGAGACCCGGGCCCTGGCCGCGACCTGCGCCAACTGCCACGGCACCGATGGCCGCGAGGTCGCGGGCTCGGGCAGTGCCCGGCTCGCCGGCCAGTCGAGTGCGTTCATCGTCGAGCAGATGCAGGCGTTCCGCTCCGGCTCCCGCCCGGCGACCGTGATGCACCAGCTGGCCAAGGGGTTCAGCGACGCGCAGATCCGCGATCTGGCCGCGTATTTCGCCGCGCAGCGTTGACGAGGAGACACGACATGCAACGACGTGAATGGATGATCAAGTCGGCCGCGGCCGCCGGCGTGCTGGCCGGCATGGTCGGCTGTGCGACCGGCAGGGGCGCTCCCGCCAAGGCCCAGGTGCTGGTCGTGGGTGGTGGCTACGGCGGCGCGACCGCCGCCAAGTACATCCGCCTGTTCTCGCGCAACAGCATCGACGTGGTGCTGGTGGAGCCGAACCGCAATTTCGTCTCGTGCCCGATCTCCAACCTGGTGGTCGGCGGCGTACGGACGCTGGCCGACATCACCACGTCCTACGACGGCCTGCGCGAGCGCCACGGCATCACCGTGGTGCACGACACGGTTACCGCAGTCGACGCCGCGCGCAAAAGCGTGCGCCTGGCCGGCGGTGCGGACATCCGCTACGACACGCTGGTGCTGTCGCCGGGCATCGATCTGCAGCTCGACGCGGTGCAGGGCCTGCGCCAGGCCCATGCCGATGGCCGGGTGCTGCACGCCTGGAAGGCGGGCGCCGAGACCGAGGCGCTGTTCCGGCAACTGCAGGCCATGCCCGACGGCGGCGTGTTCGCGCTGGCGATTCCGGAGGCCCCCTACCGCTGCCCGCCCGGACCATACGAACGCGCCAGCATGGTGGCCGCCTACCTCAAGAAGAACAAGCCGCGCTCCAAGGTGCTGGTGGTCGACGCCAACCAGGACGTCACCTCCAAGGGGCCGCTGTTCAAGAAGGCCTGGGCCGAGCTCTATCCCGGCATGCTCGAATACCGGGGCCAGCACAAGCTGGTTGGCGTCGACCTGCCCAACCGTAGCTTGCGCTTCGACTTCCAGGATCCGGTCAAGGCCGACGTGCTCAACGTGATCCCGCCGATGCGCGCGGGTGCGCTTGCCGTGCAGACCGGACTGGCCAACGCCAACGCGCGCTGGTGCCATGTCGATTTCCTCAGCTTCGAGTCCACGGCGGCGCCCGGCATCCATGTCCTGGGCGATTCGATCCAGACCGCGCCGGGCATGCCCAAGTCGGGCCACATGGCCAACAACCAGGCCAAGGTCGCGGCCGCGGCCATCGTGGCCCGCATCAAGGGCCTGGCCGTGAACACGCGGCCGATGCTGACCAATACCTGCTACAGCTTCGTCAGCCCGGCCGAGGTGATCCACGTGGCCAGCGTGCACGAATACGTGGCGGCCGAGAAGACGTTCAAGGCCGTCGCCGGCTCGGGCGGCGTGTCGGCGGCCCGCTCGGAACAGGAAGCGCGATACGCGATGGCCTGGGCCCGCAACATCTGGGCCGATACGCTGGGCTGAAACCCGACAGGGTCCGGCACTGCTGCGCCGGGCCCGCCAGGGCGGCAGCGATCAGGGCTTGACGTAGGCGAAGCCCTGCTTCTGCAGCTTCGTGATGCGCACCACGCCGGACGGCGTGAAGTCCGCCTCCAGGATGAACTGCGACTTTTTCAGGTTGCGGTTGGCCAACGTGATCTCGCAGACCTCGAAGTTCACGCCCCGTGCCTTGAGCGCCGCGACGGGGCCCGAATACAGGCCGCCATTCCTGTCCTTGGCACCGTCCATCAGGAAGTCCACGCCGGTCGCGTGCGCGACGACGGTGATCTTGGCCGCGGGGTCGGTGTCGAGATGGTTCTTGATGTTGCGCAGCCCGCCGAGCGCCTGCTCGGCCGCGTCGTTGATGTGGTAGACGACCGTGTCCTGTGCCATCGCCAGCGTGCTCGCGCATCCGAGCGCCAGCGCCGCCATCCATTTCCAGCTTGCCATGTCATGCTCCTTCGTTGTTGTCGGGCGCCGTACCCGGCCCGTCTCGGTTGCTGCTCCGCGCATGAGCGATGCAAGCCACGCGCGCATTATCGATGGCCGCCGCTCTTCATCAGCGTCGACTGATATACGTATTTACCCTTGCAACTCCAGCGCATCGGTGATCGCGCGGATGCCCGCACGGGCGCAGCTGTCGTCGGCCTCGCCGCCCGGCGCACCCGACACGCCGATGGCACCGAGCACCGATCCGCCACTCTCGATCACCAGTCCGCCGCCCGCCGCCAGCACACGCGGATGTGCCCGCAAGGCATTCATAGGCTTGCCGGGTTGTGTCTCCTCGCCCAGCGCCGCCGAGGCGATCCGGAAGCTGGCCGCGGTCCAGGCCTTGTCACTGGCGACACCCACCGTATGGGCGCCGGCGAACCGATCGCGCAGCAACACCTGCAGGATGCCGAAGCGGTCGACCACGGCCACGCTGACCTGGAAGCCCTGCCGGCGGCAGTCGTCGAAAGCGGCGCGTGCCGCGGCCAGTGCGGTCTCGGGCGTCATCAGCTTGACGCTGAAGGTGCTGCTCGCCTGCGCCCGCGCCAGCGAGCACGAGGCCGCGAACAACACGATCACGGCCAGCAGCCGCATGCGGACCAGGGTGGAAGTCGACAGGATCATGACGGTGCCGTTCTCGTGTGCCGCAGGCGGATTCAGGTGGCCAGGCCGCTGTTGCCCTTGAGCCCGATCAGGCGGGGCATGTTGGGCTTGCGCTGCTTGACACGCCCGCCTTGGGACTTCAGCCAGGTCTCGACGACATCCCACACCGGCTGGACGCCGGGCGCATTCCGCGCCTCGGCAGCCACCGGCGCCCAGCCGGCCACCTTGTAGGTCTTGCCGGCCTCGACGGCCTTGCCGCCGAGTCGCATCTCGGAGATGCGGCTGCCCATCTTCTGCGCCGGGTCGCAGGTGTAGCTCAGTCCGCCGACCCGCACCATGTCGCCGCCCTGCTGGTAATACGGATCGGGGTTGAACAGGTTGTCGGCGACATCTTCCAGCACGGTCTTGATGGTCTCGCCGCTCATGTCGTTGACGGTGGCGTACGGATAGGTGATGGCCAGCTGGTCCATCATCAGCTCGCGCGTGATCGTCGCACCCGGCAGCAGCGAGGTGCCCCAGCGAAAACCCGGCGAGAACGCGATCTCGGCGCCCTGCACGTCCATCAGCGCGTCGCAGATGAGCTGGTCCCAGGAACCGTTGAAGTTGCCGCGCCGGTACAGCAGGCCGTCGGTGACCGCCAGCTTCTCGGACAGCCTGGACACGTAGGGCGCGCGGATCTTGGTGATGATCGCGTCCATGTCCGGGTCGGC
>JBFIDI010000333.1:0-6583 GCA_041581405.1 Burkholderiaceae bacterium | reverse complement strand
GATACGCGCCAGGGGCCGCAACCGGTCACGGAGCGGCGCGCGCGCGACCGCGCGCTCGGCGCCGCCGCACCGGCGCGTGCGGTGTCGGCGCAAAGCATACGGGTCGCGGCCCCGCTGCTGGACCGGCTCGTCAACCAGGCCGGCGAGGTCATCATCACGCGTTCGCGCATGGACGCTCGCGTGGCACAGATGCGCGCCTCGCTGAAGGACCTGACCGGCAACCTGGACCGGCTGCGCGAACAGTTGCGCGAGATCGAGCTGCAGTCCGAGACCCAGATGCAGTCGCGCATGGCCCAGGCCAAGGACCAGGCGCGCGAATTCGATCCGCTCGAGTTCGACCGCTTCACGCGGGTGCAGGAACTGACCCGCATCATGGCCGAGTCGGTGTCCGACGTGGCCACGGTGCAGCGCCAGCTGCAGCGCGCGATGCAGGGGGCGGAAGACGACCTGATCGCGCAGGCGCGCCAGGCGCGCGAGTTGCAGCGCGACCTGCTGCGCACCCGGATGATCGAGTTCGAATCCGTCTCCGAGCGCCTGTACGGCGTGGTGCGCCAGACCGCCAAGGGCGTGGGCAAGCAGGTCAAGCTCGACATCGTCGGTGGCTCGATGGAACTCGACCGCAGCGTGCTCGATCGCATGGTGCCGGCGTTCGAGCACATGCTGCGCAACGCCATCGACCACGGCATCGAAAGCCCGCAGCGGCGCGAGGCCGCCGGCAAGCCGGCCACCGGCACCATCACGATCGCCTTGCAGCAGGAAGGCAACGACGTGTCGGTGACCTTCTCCGACGATGGCGGCGGACTGGACCTGACCCGCATCCGCGCCAAGGCCGTGGCCAAGGGCCTGATCGCTGCCTACCAGGAGCTGGGCGACGACGAAACCGCCAACCTGGTGTTTGCGCCGGGTTTCTCGACGGCCGACAACGTGACCGAACTCTCGGGCCGGGGCATCGGGCTGGACGTGGTCCGAGCCGAGGTCGACGCGCTCGGCGGGCGCATCGAGACCACCAGCGAACTCGGGCGCGGCACGCAGTTCAAGCTCGTCGTGCCGCTGACCACGGCGGTGACGCAGGTCGTGATGTTGCGCCTGGGCGAGATGGCGATGGGCGTGCCGTCCAACCTGGTCGAGATCGTGCGCCGGGTGCCGGCAGCGCAGGTCGAGCAGGCCTACCAGTCGCACGTGTTCGAACACGGCGGCGAGCAGGTTCCGTTCTTCTGGTCGGGCGCCTTGCTGCAGGTCTCGGGCGCCAGCGGCGCGCCGGCGTCGAAACACCTGCCGGTGCTGCTGTTCCGCAGCGCGGGTCGCCGCGTCGCCGTGCACGTCGACGAGGTGCTGGGCAACCAGGAGGTGGTGGTCAAGAACCTGGGGCCGCAACTCTCGCGCATGCCGGGCCTGACCGGCATGTCGGTGCTGGCCTCCGGTGCCGTGGTGCTGATCTACAACCCGGTGGCACTGGCCACGGTGTACGGCGAGGCGGCGCTGCAGATGCAGGCCAGCGCGCGCCAGGCGCCGGCGGCCGGTGCGAACGCCGACGCCGACGCCGACACGCCGCAGTCCGCGACGCCGGCCGCCGGGGTGGTGGTGACGCCGCTGGTGATGGTGGTCGACGACTCGATCACCGTGCGCCGGGTGACGCAGCGCCTGTTGCTGCGCGAGGGTTATCGGGTCGTGCTCGCCAACGACGGCCTGCAGGCCCTGGCCAAGCTGCAGGAGGAACTGCCGGCCGTGGTGTTGTCCGACATCGAGATGCCGCGCATGGACGGCTTCGACCTGGCGCGCAACATCCGCGGCGACGATCGCATGCGCGGCCTTCCGATCATCATGATCACGTCGCGCATCGCCGAGAAACACCGCGAGATGGCGACCGAACTCGGTGTCGACCACTACCTCGGCAAGCCGTACGCCGAAGACGAACTGCTGGGCCTGCTGCGCCACTATTGCGCCGTTCCGGTGCAGGCCGAAGTGCCGGCCTGAGCCCGCGGGCGAGGGTCGTCGTCAGCGCCGGCTCCGGCGCGCGGCCGTAGCCTCGGCGTCGGGCTTGGGGGCACGCACCACGGCATACCGCGCCAGCGTCTGCTCCCGCGCCTCGTCGTGGTCGACGATCGGGCGCGGATAGTTGTCGCCCAGCCGCACCTCGGCCGCGGCCAGCTCGACCTCGCCGCAGCGCCACGGCGCATGGATGGCGGAGGCCGGCAGCGCGGCCAGCTGCGGCAGGTAACGCGCGATGAACTTGCCGTGCGGGTCGAACTTCTCGCTCTGGCGGATCGGGTTGAAGATGCGGAACCAGGGCTGGGCGTCGCAGCCGCTCGAGGCCACCCACTGCCAGCCGCCGTTGTTGGCCGCCAGGTCGAAGTCGTTGAGGTGCTCGGCGAAATACCGTTCGCCCCGGCGCCAGTCGATGCCCAGGTCCTTGACCAGGAAACTGCCGGCCACCATGCGCAGGCGGTTGTGCATGTAGCCGGTCTGGTTGATCTGCGCCATCGCGGCGTCGACGATCGGGTAACCGGTGCGCCCCTCGCACCAGGCCTGGAACAAGCTGTCGGCCTTGGCGCCATGGCGCCAGCGGATCGCATCGAACGCCGGCTTGAAGCTCGATTGCGCGACATGCGGGAAATGCGTCAGGATCTGGAAATAGAACTCGCGCCAGATCAGCTCGCCGAGCCAGACCGAGGCACCCGCGCTGCCGGCGATGCTGGCCTGCAGCGCGGCGGCCGCGAGCCGGCGGATGGAGATGGTGCCGAAACGCAGGTGCACGCCCAGGTAACTCGGGCCCTTGACCGCCGGGAAGTCGCGCGTCTCGTGGTACTGGTCCATGCGTTCGATGAACTCGGCGAACAGGCTGCGCGCCCCGGTGCTGCCGGTGGGAATACGCAGCTGCGACAGGTTGGTCGTCTCGAAACCGATCTCGGCCAGCGTGGGCACGGGCTGGCGCAGGGCCGGCGGTCGCGCGGCCAGCGCATCGGCATGCGCCTGCACATCGTGGCTGCGCAGGTGGTGCTCGTCGACCAGCGCCAGCCAGGCCTTCTTGTACGGCGTGAACACGGTGTAGGGCGTGCCGGTGCGCGTGAGCAGTTCGCGCTGCTCGAACACCACCTGGTCCTTGACCATGTGCATCGCGATGCCGCAGCGGGCCAGCGCGCCCAGCACCTGGCGGTCGCGTTCGATCGCCTGGGGTTCGTAGTCGTGGGCCGCGAACACCGCCTGCACGCCGAGTTCGCGCGCCAGCGTCGTGACGGTCTCGATGGCCGCGCCCTGGCGCACGATCAGGCCGGCGTGCGGGTTGCCGCCGGCCTCGCGCAGCGCCTGGTCCAGGTCGACCAGGGACTCGCGGATGAACTCGACGCGCCGGTCCGCGCGCGGCAGGGGATCGAGGATGCCGGTGTCGAACACGAAGGCGCAATGGACGTGGCGGCACGAGGCCAGCGCCAGGTGCAGCGCCGCGTTGTCGTCGACGCGCAAGTCGCGTCGCAACCAAACCAGGCCGGTGTCGAAGGCTTTGTTCATGGGGACCGCTAAAATTCCTCGATGCCCATGGATTCTGCGCCCATCAACCTGACGAATCATTTCCTGATCGCCATGCCCGGGCTCGACGATGCGTCTTTCGCGCGCAGCGTGGTCTATGTGTGCGAACACAGCGAGCGCGGCGCGCTGGGCCTGGTCATCAACAAGCCCAGCGACATCAACCTCAAGGGCTTGTTCGACAAGGTGCAGTTGCCGCTGGGCCGCGACGACCTGCAGCAGCTGCCGGTGTTCCAGGGCGGGCCGGTGCAGACCGACCGCGGTTTCGTGTTGCACGAGGCTTTCTTCGCCGAGGTCGACAAGCCCGACGAGCCGGTCTACGCATCCACCATGTCCATTCCCGGCGGGCTGGAGATGACCACGTCCAAGGACGTGCTCGAGGCCTTGTCCACCGGCAACGGCCCGCGCCGGGTGCTGGTGTCGCTCGGGTATTCGGCCTGGGGCGAAGGCCAGCTCGAATCCGAACTGGGCGACAACAGCTGGCTCACGGTCGATGCCGACCTGTCGGTGATCTTCGACACGCCGGTGGACCAGCGTTACGACAAGGCACTGGAGTTGCTCGGCCTGCAGGTCTGGATGTTGTCGCCGCAGGCCGGTCATGCCTGAGGCCGCGGACCAGGCGCAGCAGCCGCCGGTGCGATCGGACCTGCAGAGTTTCCTCGCGCTGGACTTCGGCACCCGGCGCACCGGCGTCGCGTTCGGCACGCGTTTGCTGGGCCAGGCCCGGCCGCTGCCCACGATACAGGCGCGCGAGACGCAGCAGCGCCTGGAGCGGGTCGCGCAGCAGATCGCCGAATGGCAGCCGCAGGCCCTGGTGGTCGGTGTGCCGCTGCATCCCGACGGAGCCGAACACGAGAACACCCGGCTGGCGCGCAAGTTCGCGCGCGGCCTGCGCGGCCGCTTCCCGCTGCCGGTGTACGAGGTCGACGAGCGTTACAGCACGACCGAAGCCTTGTCCGACGGCGCACGCGACCCCGATGCCGGCGCGGCCTGCATCATCCTCGAACAGTTTCTGCGGAGTCTTCCATGAGCACGCCAACGACGGCCGACGACATCGCGCAGCGCGCGGCCCACCAGGCCGTGCGCGACGTTCCCGCGCTGGTGCAGGCGCTGGTGCGCGGCGTCGACGCCTTGCGCCAGGGCGACAGCCAGCTGGTCGGCATCGCCACCGGCGGTGCCTGGCTGGCCGAACGCGTACAGGCCGAGCTGGGCATGCCGGGCGAACACGGCGTGTTGTCGTCGGCCATGCACCGCGACGACTTCGCCCAGCGCGGCCTGTCGGCGCGCGAACCGACGCGGCTGGGGTTCGACGTCAACGGCGCGCACATCATCGTCATCGACGACGTGCTCTACACCGGCCGCACGATCCGCGCCGTCGTCAACGAGTTGTACGACTACGGCCGGCCGGCCAGCGTCCGGCTGGCGGTGCTGATCGACCGCAACGGGCGCGAGTTGCCGATCCAGGCGGACTTCGCCGCGGCGCGGGTCGAACTGCCGGCCGACAAGTCCGTGTCCGTGCGCCGCGACGCCAACGGCGTGTTGTCGGTCGTCATCGAGGACCGTGGCGCATGAGGGCCGCCACCGGGCGCCCCGCCCGCGCGGCGTGAGCCGGCCACCCGAGCACAAGAAAGAATCCAGCGTGTTGTACCGACGTAATCCCCAGCTCAACAAGAACGGCGAACTGGTCCACCTGTTGTCCGTCGAAGGCCTGCCGGCCGACATCCTGCGACAGGTGCTGGACACGGCCGAGAACTTCGTCAGCGTCAACGACCGCGAGGTCAAGAAGGTGCCGTTGCTGCGCGGGCGCAGCGTCTTCAACCTGTTCTTCGAGAACTCCACCCGCACCCGCACCACGTTCGAGATCGCGGCCAAGCGGCTCAGTGCCGACGTCATCAACCTGGACATCGCGCGTTCGTCGGCGTCCAAGGGCGAGTCGCTGCTCGACACCATCGCCAACCTGAGCGCGATGGCGGCCGACATCTTCGTCGTGCGCCACAGCGAGTCCGGCGCGCCGTACCTGATCGCCAAGCACGTGGCGCCGCACGTGCACGTGATCAACGCCGGCGACGGCCGCCATTCGCACCCGACGCAAGGCCTGCTGGACATGTTCACGATCCGGCACTACAAGAAGGATTTCTCCAACCTGACGGTGGCCATCGTCGGCGACGTGCTGCATTCGCGCGTGGCGCGCTCCGACATCCACGGCCTGACCACGCTGGGCGCGGCCGAGGTGCGGGTGGTCGGCCCCAAGACGCTGGTGCCGGCCGACCTGGCGCAGATGGGCGTGCGCGTATGCCACAACCTGAAGGAAGGCATCCGCGACTGCGACGTCATCATCATGCTGCGGCTGCAGAACGAACGCATGAGCGGCGCGCTGCTGCCGTCGGCGCAGGAGTACTTCATGAGTTACGGCCTGACGCGCGAGATGCTGCAACTGGCCAAGCCGGATGCCATCGTCATGCACCCCGGGCCGATCAACCGCGGCGTCGAGATCGCCTCCGAGGTGGTCGACGGCACGCAGAGCGTGATCCTGCCGCAGGTGACCTTCGGCATCGCCGTGCGCATGGCGGTGATGAGCCTGGTCGCGGGCAACGAGTCGAATTGAGGCGCGAGCAGTCATGAAGATACTGATCAAGGGCGGCAGGGTCATCGACCCCGCCAGCGGTCTGGACCAGACCTGCGACGTGGCGGTGGCCGCGGGCCGCATCGTCGCCGTCGGCAACGTGCCGACGGATTTCCATCCGAACAAGACCATCGATGCGAGCCAGTGCGTGGTCGCGCCCGGGCTGGTCGACCTGGCCGTGCGGCTGCGCGAGCCGGGCCACGAACATGCCCACATGCTGCAGTCGGAGATGGCGGCGGCGGTGGCCGGCGGCGTGACCAGCCTGGTCTGCCCGCCCGATACCGACCCGGTGCTGGACGAACCCGGCCTGGTCGAGATGCTGCGTTTTCGCTCCGAGAAGCTGCACCAGTGCCGCGTGTTCCCGCTCGGCGCGCTGACCCGGGGCCTGCGCGGCGAGGTGCTGACCGAGATGGTGTCGCTGACCCAGGCCGGCTGCATCGG
>JBFIDI010000332.1:0-6594 GCA_041581405.1 Burkholderiaceae bacterium | reverse complement strand
GCGCAAGATCCCGCTGCTGATCGGCGGCGCGACAACCTCGCGTGTACATACCGCGGTCAAGGTGGCGCCGCATTACGACGGCCCGGTCGTCTACGTGCCGGACGCCTCGCGCAGTGTCGGCGTGGTGCAGAACCTGCTGTCCGACAACCCGGGCAGCTACCTGGCCGAGCTGGCCGCCGACTACGAACGCGTGCGCCATCAACACGCGAACAAGAAGCAGATTCCGATCTGGCCCCTGGCCAAGGCGCGCGCCAACAAGACGCCGATCGACTGGTCCGGCTACACGCCACCGGCGCCGAAGTTCGTCGGCAAGCGTGTCTTTCGCAACTTCGACCTCGCCGAACTGGCGCAATACATCGACTGGGGCCCGTTTTTCCAGACCTGGGATCTGGCCGGCCGTTTCCCCGACATCCTCAAGGACGATGTCGTCGGCACCGAAGCCGTACGGGTGTACGCCGACGGCCAACGCATGCTCAAGCGCCTGATCGAAGGGCGCTGGTTGACCGCCAATGGCGTCGTCGGCCTGTACCCGGCCAACACCGTCAACGACGACGACATCGAGATCTACACCGATGACAGCCGCAGCGACGTCGCGATGACCTGGTACGGCATGCGCCAGCAGGCCGAGAAGCAGGTCATCGACGGCGTGATGCGCCCGAGCCGTTGCCTGGCCGACTTCATCGCACCGAAGGACAGCGGCATCAAGGACTACATCGGTGTCTTCGCGGTGACGGCCGGCATCGGCGTGGACAAGAAGGAGAAGTATTTCCTCGACGACCTCGACGACTACTCGGCCATCACGCTCAAGGCGCTGGCCGACCGCCTGGCCGAGGCTTTCGCCGAATGCCTGCACCAGCGCGTGCGCACCGACCTGTGGGGCTACGCAGCCGACGAACAACTGGACAATGTGGACCTGATCGCCGAGAAATACCGCGGCATCCGCCCCGCGCCCGGTTATCCGGCCTGCCCGGACCACAGCGCCAAGCGCGACATGTTCCGTGTGCTGGCCGCACACGAGATCGGCATGGACCTGACCGAAAGCCTGGCCATGACACCGGCCGCCAGTGTCAGTGGCTTCTACTTCTCCCACCCGGAGAGCACCTACTTCAACGTCGGCAAGATCGGCGACGACCAGCTCGAGGACATGGTGCAGCGGCGCGGCGTCGACGCGGCACAACTCAGGCGCCTGGTCGGCTCGAACCTGTAGGCCGGCTCAGCGCGGCACGACGGCGATCGCCTCGATCTCCAGCCGCGCGCCCAGTGCCAGTCCATGGGCGGCAAACGCGCTGCGGGCGGGGTACGGCGGCGTGAAGAAGCTGGTGTAGACCGCATTGAACACAGCCCAGTCGTTCATGTCGGCCAGCATCACCGTGCACTTGACGACCTGCTCCAGGCCGAAGCCGTGCGCGGCCAGCGCGGTCCGGATGTTTTGCAGCGCCTGCCGGGCCTGCGCCTCCAGGCCGCCTGGCGCCAGTGTCACGGTGCCGGGCAAGGTGCCCATCTGCCCCGACAGATACAAGGTGTCGCCGACACGCACGATCTCCGAGAACGGCAGCTTCAGTGCCGCGAAGGCGGGCGAGTTCAGATGTTCGATGGCGGGCATGGACGTGTTCCGTGGGGGTGGACGGCCATTCTAGGCAGCACCCGTCGGCCACACGGCACGCGGGCCGATGCGGGCAGCCGCGACAATGCTTCCATGCAGTTGCCCCGTCACCCATTCACCCGCGCCGCTGCGCAGGCCATGTCCCTGCTGGCCGCCATGCTCGTGGCCGGCTGCGCGACGCCGGCGGCCACGATGCCCCCGTCGCCAGCCCCGGCGGTCGCGCGCAGCGAAGGAACAACGCCGCCGGTCGCCGTGGCGGCACCAGCGCAGGCGATAGTGACACCACCGCAGGCGGTACCGGAACCACCGCAGGCGGTGGTGGCGCCGCCGACCCAGGAGCAGGCATTCGCCGCCTGGGTAAAGGACTTTCGCGCCCGTGCGCGCAGCGCCGGCATCGACGCGGCCACGCTGCAGGACGCGTTTGCGCAGGTGCAGTACCTGCCCCAGGTCGTGGAACGCGACCGCTCCCAGGCCGAATTCACGCGCACGGTCTGGGAATACCTCGACATCGCCGTCTCGCCCAGCCGCATCGTGCGCGGGCAGGAGCGCCTGTACGAGGTCCGCGCCGAGGCCGAGGCCGCCGCGGCGCGTTACGGCGTGCCGGCCACCATCCTGGTGGCGATCTGGGGCATGGAGAGCAACTACGGCAGCAACTACGGCTCCTTGTCCGTCATCGACGCGCTCGCCACGCTGGGTTTCGATGGCCGACGCGAAGCCTGGGCCCGCGGACAACTGCTGGCCGCGCTGCGCATCCTGCAAAGCGGCGACATCGCGCGCCAACGCATGATCGGCTCCTGGGCCGGCGCCATGGGGCAGACCCAGTTCCTGCCGTCGAACTTCCTGGCCTATGCCGTCGACGCGGACGGCGACGGCCGGCGCGACATCTGGGGCTCTATGGCCGACGTGCTGGCCTCGACCGCCAACTTCCTGGCGCGATCCGGTTGGCGTGCCGGCCAGCCATGGGGGCTGGAGGTGCGGCTGCCCGAAGGTTTCGATTTCGCGCGCGCCGACACCGACATCCGCCAGTCCAGCGCGCAGTGGGCGGCCGAAGGCGTGCGTGCGGTGGCCGGCAACTCACTGCCCGAGCTGCCGGATGCCGCGCTGTTCCTGCCGGCGGGCGCACGCGGTCCGGCCTTCCTGGTCGGACACAATTTCCGCACCATCCTGCGCTACAACAACGCCACCAGTTACGCGCTGGCCGTGGGCCTGCTGGCGCAGCAACTGGCCGGCGAGCCCGGCGTGCAGTCGCCGTGGCCACGCGAATTGCGGGCTCTTACGCGCGAGCAAGTACTGACTTTGCAGACCGCGCTGAACCAGCGCGGCTTCGATGCCGGCACGCCGGACGGATTGATGGGCCCGGCCACCCGCGCCGGTGTGCGCCGCTACCAGCGCAGCATCGGCTGGCCCGCCGACGGTTACCCGACACCGGACCTGCTCGAGCGCCTCGCGGCGACGCCCTGAGCGGCGTCCGGCTCCAGCGAGGGCAGCGGAAACGCCGGCACGGCCGGATTCACACCCGCCGCCGACGCCATCGCCCGCAGGAATCGCGGCACGCTGACGGCCGGATCGGCACCCAGCCCGCGCACGACACAGACCCCGTCGACGCCGGAGCCGGCCGCGGCGGCCGCCCGTTCGGCGTCCAGGATGCCGCCGATCGCCACCACCGGCGCGGGCGCCATGTGGCGCCACCACGCCAGGTTGTGCAAGCCCTGCGCGCGCCACGGCATCTGCTTGGTCGCGGTCGGCCACACCGGCCCGCAGGCGATGTAGCGCGGTGCCAGGCTGGCGGCGCGGCACAACTCCCACAGGCTGTGCGAACTCACGCCCAGGTCCAGGCCACTGGCGCGCAGTTGCGCGCGCTGCGCGTCGTCGAGCGCGAGCAGGTCCTCCTGGCCCAGATGCACGCCGCAGGCGCCCGCCGCGATCGCCACGCGCCAGTGGTCGTTGACGAACAGCAAGGCACCGGCCGCGCGGCAGGCGGCCGCGCTGTGTTCCACCGCCTGCCGCAACCGCGCCTGCCAGTGCGCGTCGGGCATGGGCGGCGCCTTGATGCGCAGCTGCAACGTGCGCACGCCACTGGCGAGCACCGGCACGACACGGCACGCATCGTCGACGATGGCGTACAAGCCCAGCGCCGGCCGCTGCGGCGCCCGGCCCGTGGTTGCGGGCACAAGCGGCGCTTCGCCCCAGGACATCTGCGGCAACAGGCTGGCATCGGTGCCGAAACCCGGGCCGGCGACCACCGGGCCGGCGCCTGCGCCTGCGGCACGGCCGCGGCGCAACGCATGGGTGGTGACCATCTTGGCCAGCACGGCGGCATCGGCGCTGACGAAACCCATCGCCAGCGCGGCCGCCACGCCGCTGGCAAACGTGCATCCGGTGCCATGGTGGTGCGGCGTCGGCACCCGCGGCAAGGCCAGCCAGCCACGCGCGTGCGGACCGTCGAACCAGTCCTGCGCCCATGACGCGGCAGTGTCGTCGTCGCCGCCGGTGATACACACGGCCTGGGCGCCGGCCCCGCGCAAGGCCTGCGCGAGCGCCGGCACGTCGGCGCTCGACGGTTGCGCCGACGTGCCCTGGCCCAGCAGCCGCGCGGCTTCGCGCCGGTTCGGCGTGATCACGGTCGCGCGCGGCAGCAGGTAGTCGCGGTAAGCCTGCAGGGTCGCGGCGTCGGCGAAGGCCGCGCCACTGCTGGCGCCCAGCACCGGATCCACGACCAACGCCACGGGCGCGGCCCGGCGCAGGCGGTCCACCCACTGCGCGACCAGGCGGACCTGGGCCACGCCGCCGAGCAGGCCGGTCTTGATCACCTGCGGCGGCATGTCGCCGGCCAGCGCACGCAGCTGCGCGTCGAGTATGGCCACCGACAGCGGTGCGATACGCGTGACCGCCTGCGAATGTTGCGCCGTCACCGCGGCGACCACCGGGCACAGGTGCACGCCAAATGCGTCCGCGGCCCGCAGGTCGGCGGCCAGGCCGGCACCGCCGGCGCTGTCGGTGCCGGCCACGCTCCAGACCACGGGCGGCGCCACCGGCCGCCCATCCGCTCCGCACCCGGCGGTATTTGCCCCGGAGCGGCTCACGGGACGACCCTCCGTGCTGCACACGGCGCAATGTGCCTTGGGGCGGCCCGTCGGCTCATGGCCGTGCGCCCAGCAGCATCGGCTCGCCACCGACCGGCGTGCTGGCGACCGCAAAATCCTGCGCCGCCATGACTCCCGCCTGCCAGCCCAGGCGGCCGGCCTCGATGGCGCGGCGGAATGCACCGGCCATGCGCACCGGATCGCGTGCATGCGCGACGGCCGAATTGAGCAACACTGCGTCGAAACCCAGTTCCATCGCCTGCGCGGCATCGGACGGCGCGCCGATGCCGGCGTCGATGATCAGCGTGGCGTCCGGCAGCCGTTCGCGCAGCGTGCGCAACGCGAACGGGTTCAGCAGGCCCTGGCCGGATCCGATCGGAGCCCCCCAGGGCATCAACACCGGACAACCGGCATCGAGCAGGCGCCGGCACAACACCAGGTCATCGGTGCAATACGGAAACACCGTGAAACCCTCGCGCACCAGCTGGTTTGCTGCGTCCAGCAGCTCGAACGGATCCGGCTGCAGGCTGTGGCTGTCGCCGATCACCTCGAGCTTGATCCAGGGCGTGCCGTACAACTCGCGCGCCATCGCGGCCAGCTGCACCGCTTCGCGCGCGGTCCGGCAGCCGGCGGTGTTGGGCAATACGCGGGCCCCGTTCACGCGCAAGGCCCGATCGAGCAGGGCCAGATGGCCGTTGTCGCCGGCAGCGGCCATGACACGGCGCAGCGCGACGGTCACCACCTCGGCGCCGGAGGTCACGACCGCGTCGTGCAGCACCTGTGGCGACGGATAAGCGGCGCTGCCCAGCAGGAAACGGCTGCGCAGCACCACGTCGCCGATGCGCCAGGGTGCGGAATCGGGCATCGGGTCCGTCGTTGCGGATGCCGCTGCGCCGTTGTCGGAAGTATCGTGATTCATGGAGTCCGGGTCCTTTCATCCGCCCACGATGGGTCGGAACAACACCACCGTGTCGGTGGCAAACACGATGTGGCTGGCGCGTTGCGGACGCGGCACGAACTGCCCGTTCACCGCCGTGGCGACCTGGTCCGGCGCGTGGCCGGCCAGCGCCAGCAACTGCGCCAGCGTGCTGCCGTGCGGCAACCGGTAAAGCTGTCCGCCCAGCTCCAGCGTCATCATCGCGTCGGCGTCGTGCGCGTCGGGCGGCGCGCCGGTGTGATCGCCCGCCGTCATGGGGCCACCGCAACCGGGGTCTGCGCCGGGGCCAGGCCGGTCGCCTGCAACACGTCCTCGACCAGGGCCGGCGCGAGCAACCAGCCATGACGGAACAGGCCGTTGATGCGCACCAGCCCCGGCTCGACGCTGCTGGCCGGTTCGTTGTCGGGCAGCGCGGGGCGCAGGTTGACGTCCAGCCGTTCGATGCGGGCTTCGTCCAGCGCCGGAAACACGCTGTGCGCCGCCGCCATCAACTCGACGGCGCTGCGCAGCGACACCGGCGATCGATCCGCGCTTTCGATCTCGCTGGCGCCGACGATCAGCAGGTCGGCGCTGCGCGGCACGACATACACCCGGTGCCGGGGATGCAGCAGCCGCACCGGGCGTTGCAGGCCATGCCGCTGCAGGCGCAACCAGACGGTTTCGCCGCGCACGCCGCGCACCGGGGCCGGCGCCTGCCCGGCGACACCACGCACATCGATGGCCCAGTCGAAGCGGTGCGGCTGCGCACCGTCGACGAACACGCCGCCGGGCGCCAGCTCCCGTACCGTCTGCCCCCACGCCCAGGCCACGCCGGGGGCCTCGGACTGCAGCGCACACATCGCCGCCACGGTATCGATGCAGGCTTCCTGCGGCAGCAACCACGCATGCGCGGGGCCCAGCAATGCCGGCTCCAGCGTCGCCAGCGCCGCCGGCGTCAGCGCCTGCGGCAGCACCGCGCCGGGTTCGTCCGG
>JBFIDI010000331.1:0-6599 GCA_041581405.1 Burkholderiaceae bacterium | reverse complement strand
CGGCATTGCCTCGTACCTGCATTTCCTGCGGCGCCCGCGCCATAATCAGACGACACCATGACTGCAGGCCTGTTGATCATTGCCCATGCCCCGCTGGCCAGTGCGCTGCGCCAGTCGGTGCTGCACGTGTTTCCCGACGGGGCATCGCATGTGGTCGCGCTGGACATCGACAGCGACCTGCCGTTCGAACAACTGGTCGATGACGCGCGCAGCGCGATGAAGTCGATCGATACGCCACGCACGCTGGTCCTGACCGACGTGTTCGGCGCCACCCCGTGCAACGTGGCGCAGAAACTGGTGGACGGCGTGCGGTCACGCCTGATCGCCGGAGTCAACCTGCCGATGTTGCTGCGAGCCATGACCTACCGGCGCGAACCGCTCGAAGCCCTGGTCGCCCGCGCCATGGCCGGCGGCGTGCAGGGCGTGATGCAGGTCGCGACCGCCGCTCCCCAGAACCAGCCCCGAAAGAAAAATGATCAAGACCCCGGTGACCATCAGCAATAAGCTGGGATTGCATGCGCGCGCCTCAGCCAAGTTGACCAAGCTTGCCGGCAGTTTTCCCTGTGAAGTCTGGATGTCGCGCGGCGAGCGCCGCGTCAATGCCAAGAGCATCATGGGCGTCATGATGCTCGCGGCAGGCATGGGCGCAACGGTGGAGGTCGAAACCGACGGCGAGGACGAGCAGGCAGCCATGGACGCACTGGTGGCCCTGATCGCCGACAAGTTTGGAGAGGGCGAGTGACGTTTTCCATCCATGGCCTGGCGGTCGCGCGCGGCATCGCCATCGGGCGTGCCGTGCTGGTGGCGTCGAGCCGCGTCAATGTCGCGCACTACTTCATCAGCAACGACGAGGTGGCTGCGGAGATCGAGCGCGTGCGGGTCGGCCGCAATGCGGTCGTCGACGAGATCCACCGCCTGCAGCGCACGATCAGCCACATGGGGCCCAAGGAGGCGCCGCACGAACTGACCGCGCTGATGGACGTGCACCTGATGCTGCTGCAGGACGAAGAGCTGATCCAGGGTGTCAAGCACTGGATTGCCGACCGGCTGTACAACGCCGAGTGGGCCTTGACCACGCAACTCGAGGTGATCGCACGGCAGTTCGACGAGATGGAGGACGAGTACCTGCGCGAACGCAAGGCGGACCTCGAGCAGATCACCGAAAAGGTGCTGGCGGCGATGAATGGCAAGGCATCGCCGATGGCCCATGCCAGCCTGCGTTCACCCCGCAGGGCCGCGCAACAGGACCTGCTGCTGGAGACCACGGTCGACGTGCCGCTGATCCTGGTGGCGCATGACCTGTCGCCGTCGGACATGCTGCAGTTCAAGCAGAGCGTGTTCGCCGGGTTCGTCACCGATGTCGGGGGCCGCACGTCGCATACCGCCATCGTGGCGCGCAGCATGGACATCCCGGCTGTCGTCGGCGCGCGCATGTCCAGCCACCTGATCCGGCAGGACGACTGGGTCATCGTCGACGGCGACGCCGGCGTCGTGATCGTCGACCCGTCGGCGATCGTGCTGGCCGAATACGGCTTTCGCCAGCGCCAGGGCGAGATCGACCGCGGGAGGTTGACGCGCCTTCTGCATACCCCGGCGATCACGCTCGATGGCCAGAACGTCGAGCTGCTGGCCAACATCGAGATGCCCGATGACGCGGCGGGTGCCATTCGCGCCGGTGCGGTCGGCGTCGGTCTGTTCCGCAGCGAGTTCCTGTTCATGGGGCGCAACGGCAACCTGCCGGGCGAGGACGAGCAATACGACGCGTACCGCCGTGCGCTCGACGGCATGCAGGGCTTGCCGGTCACGATTCGCACCGTCGACATCGGTTCGGACAAGCCGCTGGACAAGGTCGCGCGGGACGATGCCCACCTCAACCCGGCGCTGGGCCTGCGGGCGATCCGCTGGAGCCTGGCCGATCCGGACATGTTCCTGACCCAGTTGCGCGCCATCCTGCGGGCCGCCGCCCACGGCAAGGTCAACATGCTGGTGCCCATGCTTGCCCATGCGAGCGAGATCCGGCAGACCTTGTCGCTGCTCGACCATGCGCGCGCGCAACTGGACAAGCGAGGGGTTCCCTACGGGCCGTTGCAATTGGGAGCGATGATCGAGATCCCGGCAGCCGCGCTGTCGCTGAACGTGTTCCTGAAATATTTCGACTTCCTGTCCATCGGCACCAACGATCTGATCCAGTACACGCTGGCGATCGATCGCGCCGACGAATCCGTGGCCCACCTCTATGACCCGTTGCATCCGGCGGTGTTGCGTCTGGTGGCCGACACCATCGAACGGTGCAATGCCCGCGGCAAGGGGGTCAGCGTCTGTGGCGAGATGGCCGGCGACATCGGATTCACCCGCTTGTTGCTGGGCCTTGGACTGCGCAGTTTCTCGATGCATCCGGCCCAGATCCTGGCCGTCAAGCACGAGGTGCTGCGGGCCGATGCCGGCAAGCTCGAAGCCTGGGCCCGCTCGGTGCTCGAGGCCGATGATCCGGCGGCGGCATTTGCCGGTTGAGACGGCGCCCGACGCGGCGACGATGCCGCGGCCTTCGGGTCCGGACAGGGCCTGGAAACGCGGATGCGGCGCGAGGCTGCCACGTGCGGCCTCGTACGCCCGCTCCGTAGGCGGGTCGGGCTCCGTCCGGTTGTGCCTGTCTTGTCCGGTCGGATCTCAGCCGGCCGTTGCCGGATTCAGCACGCCGTGCGCCTGCTGGTCGGCGTGGTAACTGGATCGGACCATGGCGCCGACCGCGGCATGGGTGAAGCCCATCGCATAGGCCTCTTGTTCGAACATCTTGAAGGTGTCCGGGTGGACGTACCGCTTGACGGTCAGGTGGCTGGTGCTCGGCGCCAGGTACTGGCCGATGGTCAACATGTCGATGCCGTGTGCACGCATGTCGCGCATGACCTGCAGGATCTCGTCGTCGGTTTCGCCCAGGCCGACCATCAGGCCGCTCTTGGTCGGCACGTCGGGGAATGATGCCTTGAATTTCTTGAGCAGGTTCAGGCTGAACGCATAGTCGGAGCCGGGTCGTGCTTCGCGGTACAGGCGCGGAATCGTCTCCAGGTTGTGGTTCATCACATCCGGCGGGGCGGCCTTGAGGATGTCGAGTGCACGGTCGTCGCGGCCGCGGAAGTCCGGCACCAGGATCTCGATGCGGGTCTGGGGCGAGGCTTCGCGGATCTTGCGGATGCACTCGACGAAGTGGCCGCTGCCACCGTCGCGCAGGTCGTCCCGGTCGACGCTGGTGATGACGACGTATTGCAGCTTCAGCGCGGCAATGGTGTTGGCCAGGTTCTGCGGCTCGTTGGCATCGAGCGGATCGGGGCGGCCGTGGCCGACGTCGCAGAAGGGGCAACGGCGGGTGCACTTGTCGCCCATGATCATGAACGTGGCCGTCCCTTTGCCGAAACATTCGCCGATGTTCGGGCAGGAGGCCTCCTCGCAGACGGTCACCAGCTGGTTCTTGCGCAGGATGTCCTTGATCTCGTAGAAACGTGTCGTCGGCGAGCCGGCGCGCACGCGGATCCAGGACGGCTTCTTCAGGATTTCGCCCGGCACCACCTTCACCGGGATACGCGAGAGCTTGGCGCCAGCCTTTTGCTTGGCGCTGGCGTCGTAGGCCTGGGGGGACTGGGCGTCGCGGACGACTTCGGAGCTTGGATTGGACATGCGGTGGTGGGCGGCCGTCAAGGCGCCAGGTAGGTGACGAGCTTGCGGCTCAGCAGATCCGCCGCCTCGGGCCAGGCGACCGACACCCCGATTGTAGAAAGATCGACGGTTTGCAGCCCCGCATAACCGCAAGGGTTGATACGCGAGAAGGGTTCCAGGTCCATCTCGACGTTCAGTGCGACGCCGTGGTAGGTGCAATGGCGGCTGACCTTGATGCCCAGCGCCGCGATTTTTCCCAGGCCGGCGAAGTCGATCGCAACCTCGGAATTCGGGTCCTGCCCTGCCATGCCGGGCGCGCGACGTTGCGGGCGCTGCGGCAATCGGGCATGGGAGCCGGGGTCGTCGAGCCGCACGTAGATGCCGGGCGCTCCGCCGACCCGGTGGCCGGTGACGCCGAAGTGGTCGAGGGTGCGGATCACCGCCGCTTCGACCCGGTACACGTATTCCTTGACGAAGTATCCGGCGCGCTGCAGGTCGATCATCGGGTAGGCCACGACCTGTCCCGGCCCGTGGTACGTCACCTGGCCGCCGCGGTTGGTCGCCACGATCGGGATCGAACCGGGCGCGAGAATATGTTCGGCCTTGCCGGCCAGCCCCTGCGTGTAGGTGGGTGGGTGTTCACATACCCACAGACTGTCGGCGGTCTCGGCCGTGCGCGCGGCCGTGAATGCCTGCATGGCCTCGTAGGTGGGCAGGTAGTCCACCGGCCCCAGCATGCGAACGTCCATGGCCACGCGGGTTCACAACACCACTTTGACCATCGGATGGGTCGACAAGGTCCGGTACAACTCGTCGAGCTGTTCCCGGCTGGTGGCCATGACGGTGATGGTCACGCCCAGGTACTTGCCGCCGCTGCTCTCGCGCAGTTCGATTGTCGTGGCGTCGAAGCCGGGGTCGAAATGCAGCGCCACCCGGGTGACCGCCTCGACGAACCCCTCGACCTGCTCCCCCATGACCTTGATGGGGAAGCGGGACGGGTATTCGATCAGCGATTCGTCGGCTGTTGCCATGATGGCGTCAATCCGTGCTGGCCTGCTTGGCGTCCTGGTAGGCGGCATACAACTGCTTGCCGATCGGCCCGGGCTGGCCGCGGTGTGCCGCATGACCGACCGGTTCGCCGTCGAGCAGGGTGACCGGCAGAACCTCCTTGGTCGCGCTGGACAGCAGCAACTCGTCGGCGGCGAGCACCTCTTCGCGGGTAATGCGCTTGAGCTGGTAGGGAATGCCCAAGGTCTTGCACAACTCCTCGATCAGTCCGTAGCGGATGCCCTCGAGCACCAGGTTGTCCTTTGGCGTGCCGAACACGGTGCCGTCCTTGACGACCCAGACGTTGCTGGCGGCAGCCTCGCTGAGGTAGCCGTGGCGGAACATCACGGTCTCCAGTGCGCCGGCATCGAAGCTGATCTGGCGCGCAAAGACCGATCCCAGCAGGCTGGTGCTCTTGATATGGGCCTTTTCCCAGCGGAAATCGTCTGCGGTGACGCAGGCCACGCCTTCCTCCAGCTGTTCCGGCGTGGGCGGGCGCATCGGGCTGGTCATGGCAAAGACGGTGGGCGTGATGTCGGTCGGCATCACATGGTCACGCGGTGCGACGCCGCGGGTGACCTGGATGTAGACCAGCTGGTTCAGTTCGTCCGGTGCGACGCCGGCCGCCTTCGCCCCATGGCCGATCAATCCCATCGCGATGCCGTGCCACTGCTCGCGCGTATGGGGATTGGCCATGCGCATCTCGACCAGGCTGCGTTCCAGGCGCGCCATGTGTTGTGCGAAGCGGAACGGGCGCCCGGCATAGACCGGAACCACCTCGTAGATGCCGTCGCCGAAGATGAATCCGCGGTCCATGACGCTGATCTTGGCGTCGCACAGCGGCGTGAATGCCCCATTGAGGTAGCAGGGAGTCGAAGGCAGTTGGTTCATGGCTGGATTATCAGGCTTGGCCGGCATGCTCCCGCAAGCGCGCATGGCCGGACCCATGCCCGGATCGACCAAAATGCAACTTCAGAGCCGATCTTCGCGGACCCGCGAGGGTTTGTACTTATAATCAAGGGCTTTGCGGAACTTCAGGCGTGTGTACGGGCGTCGCATTCGATGAATACTTGGCCCTACGATGACGAGGTGAAAGCGGGAGAACCTGATACGTTCAAGCCGCTGAGTGCCGAACAGGCGCGCAGGCTGCGAGAGCAGAATCCGTCGGTGCCACCCTGGAAGGTGGTGGTCGGTCAGGGGGTTGTGGGTATCCTGGTGGCGCTTGCCGCCTGGGGGCTTACTGCAAGTCAAAGCGTTGGTTGGTCGGCCGCCTATGGTGCGCTGGCCGTGGTCTTGCCTGCTGCCATCTTTGCGCGCGGCCTGACCGGACGTTTTGCCTCCCTGAATGCCGGTACCGCGGTGTTCGGGTTTTTTTTGTGGGAAATGGTCAAGCTTGTCTTGACGGTGGCGATGCTGATCGCCGCCCCGAATTTGGTGGTGGCACTGAGTTGGCCGGCTTTGCTGGCTGGCCTGGTGCTGACGATGAAGGTGTATTGGGTCGCGCTGTTATTCGCGCCCAGGAACAAACAACGAAGAGTCGGGTAAACACAGATGGCTGCTGAAAACGGACCTACCGCTGGTGAATACATCGTTCACCACCTGACGCACCTGCAGAACCAGCCTGCCCAGGCGGTTGTCGATTTCTCGGTGTTCAACCTCGACTCCCTGTTCTTCTCGATCGCGCTCGGCGTGCTCGTGTGCTGGGTCTTGTGGCTCGCCGCGCGCAAGGCGACGTCCGGTGTGCCGGGTCGCTTCCAGGCGGCGGTGGAAATGCTGGTCGAGATGGTCGAGTCGCAGGCCAAGGGCATCGTGCACAACGCCAACAGCCGCAAGCTGGTCGCGCCGCTGGCGCTGGTGGTGTTCCTGTGGATCTTCATGATGAACTTCATGGACCTGCTGCCGGT
>JBFIDI010000330.1:0-6607 GCA_041581405.1 Burkholderiaceae bacterium | reverse complement strand
TCGGTACCGATGGAGTCGGTGTGACCCACAGCGATCACGACTTCCAGGTTGATACCCTTGACCTTGCCGATCAGATCGTCCAGCTTGGCCTTGCCTTCAGGCTTGAGCACCGACTTGTCGAAGTCGAAGAAAGCGTCAGCAGCGTAGGTCACTTTGGTGGCTGCGGGCGGCGGGGGTGCCGGGGCAGGTGCCGGGGCAGGAGCCGGAGCAGCTGCGGGGGCAGGTGCCGGAGCAGGTGCAGCGCGGGGTGCCGGAGCAGGTGCCGGAGCAGGAGCAGGTGCGGGAGCAGCCTTCGGAGCCACGATGGCGCCGTCACAACCCACTGCAGCCGTAGCCGGGGTCCAGGCACTGTTACGCCAGCAAAGGTCGTTGCTGCCGTTTTTCCAGACGGCGTCGCCAGCGCCATTGCGCCAGTTGTCGACGGTCTGTGCACTGGCGGCAGTTGCGAGCGCCACGGTAGCGAACAGCATAGCCACTTTATTCAAATTCTTCATGATTCTCCTTGTCGAGACATTAGCCGCAGCGGCGCTGCGAAGCGTTGGACGCGCCAGGTGACCGCCACCAAGCGCATGGGGGCATTGTGCCACACAGAACAAGTCAATCAAAGGGCGCCAATGGCCTCATCTGTAGGAAATCCGCCCGTCTTGGGCGATGTGTTGCCAGATAACGACAGCCCCTTGCCTTTAAAATCATCGGTTTCCGCCGTAAGACATCCTCCATGACCCAGTTCGCCAAAGAAACCCTGCCCATCAGTCTGGAAGAGGAAATGCGGCGCAGCTACCTCGATTACGCAATGAGCGTGATCGTGGGTCGTGCCCTGCCAGATGCCCGTGACGGCCTCAAGCCGGTGCACCGACGCGCGCTGTTCGCGATGCACGAGCTGAACAACGACTGGAACCGGCCATATAAGAAGTCGGCCCGTATCGTCGGCGACGTGATCGGCAAATACCACCCGCACGGCGACCAGTCGGTCTACGACACCATCGTCCGCATGGCGCAGGACTTCTCGATGCGCCACATGCTGGTCGATGGCCAGGGCAACTTCGGCTCGGTCGACGGCGACAACGCGGCGGCGATGCGTTACACCGAGATCCGGCTGGCCAAGATCACGCACGAGATGCTGGCCGACATCGACAAGGAGACCGTCGACTTCGGCCCCAACTACGACGGCTCCGAGAAAGAGCCTCTGGTCCTGCCCAGCAAGTTGCCCAACCTGCTGGTCAACGGCTCGGGCGGCATCGCCGTGGGCATGGCGACCAACATCCCGCCACACAACCTCAACGAGGTGGTGGACGCCTGCCTGCACATGCTGCGCCATCCGGACACGTCGGTCGACGACTTGATGGAGATCATCCCGGCGCCGGATTTCCCCACCGGCGGCATCATCTACGGCATCAACGGCGTCAAGGACGGATACCGCACCGGCCGCGGGCGCGTCGTGATGCGCGCCAAGTGCCATTTCGAGGACATCGACCGCGGCCAGCGCCAGGCCATCATCGTCGACGAACTGCCCTACCAGGTCAACAAGAAGACGCTGCAGGAGCGCATGGCCGACCTGGTGCACGAGAAGAAGATCGAAGGCATCAGCCACATCCAGGACGAGAGCGACAAGTCGGGCATGCGCCTGGTGATCGAACTCAAGCGCGGTGAAGTGCCCGAGGTGGTGCTGAACAATCTATACAAGCAAACCCAGCTGCAGGACACCTTCGGCATCAACATGGTGGCGCTGATCAATGGTCAGCCACGCCTGTGCAACCTGAAGGACCTGATCGTGGTCTTCCTGGACCACCGCCGCGAGGTCGTGACCCGGCGCACCGTGTTCACGCTGCGCAAGGCGCGCGAGCGTGGCCACGTGCTCGAAGGCCTGGCGGTCGCGCTGGCCAACATCGACGAGTTCATCGCCATCATCCGCAATGCGCCCACGCCGCCGGTGGCCAAGTCCGAACTGATGGCCAAGTCCTGGGACAGCAAGCTGGTGCGCGAGATGCTGACCCGCACCCGCGCCGACGGCGGAGTCATCAATGCCGACGACTACCGTCCCGAGGGCCTGGAGAAGTCGTACGGAATGGGAGCGGACGGCCTGTACCGCCTCAGCGACACCCAGGCCCAAGAGATCCTGCAGATGCGCCTGCAGCGCCTGACCGGCCTGGAGCAGGACAAGATCGTTGCCGAATACAAGGACGTCATGGCCGAGATCGAGGATCTGCTCGACATCCTGGCCAAGCCGGAACGGGTGACGACCATCATCGTCGAGGAACTCGGCCACATCAAGCAGGAGTTCGGCCAGAACAAGATCGGCGTGCGGCGCAGCCTGATCGAACACAGCTCGTTCGACCTGAGCACCGAAGACCTGATCACGCCGACCGACATGGTCGTGACGCTCAGCCACAGCGGTTACGTCAAGAGCCAGCCCTTGTCCGAATACCGGGCGCAAAAACGCGGCGGCCGGGGCAAGCAGGCCACGTCCACCAAGGACGACGACTGGATCGACCAGCTGTTCATTGCCAACACCCACGACTACATCCTGTGTTTCTCCAACCGCGGGCGGCTGTACTGGCTCAAGGTCTGGGAGGTCCCGCAAGGCTCGCGCGGCTCGCGCGGTCGTCCTATCGTCAACATGGTCCCGTTGCAGGAAGGCGAGAAGATCACCGTCGTGCTGCCCCTGACCGGTGAAAAGCGCAGTTTCCCGCCGGACCAGTACGTGTTCATGGCCACCAGCATGGGCACCGTGAAAAAGACCGCGCTCGACGAATTCAGCAATCCGCGCAAGGCCGGCATCATCGCCGTCGACCTCGATCCGGGCGACTACCTGATCGGCGCGGCCCTGACCGATGGCGAACACGACGTCATGTTGTTCTCCGACGGCGGCAAGGCCGTGCGCTTCAACGAAAGCGATGTCCGCCCGATGGGCCGCACGGCGCGGGGCGTGCGCGGCATGATGCTGGACGACGGACAAAGCGTGATCGCCATGCTGGTGGCCGAGGACGAGCAGCAATCCGTGCTGACCGCGACCGAAAACGGCTACGGCAAACGTACCAGCATCACCGAATACACCCGCCACGGACGGGGCACCAAGGGCATGATCGCGATCCAGCAGAGCGAACGCAACGGCAAGGTGGTTGCGGCGACGCTGGTGCATGTGGACGACGAAATCATGCTGATCACCGACAAGGGGGTGCTGGTGCGTACCCGCGTCAGCGAGATCCGCGAGATGGGTCGCGCGACACAGGGCGTGACGCTGATCGGCCTGGACGACGGCTCCCAGCTCAGCGGCCTGCAACGCCTGGTCGACAACGACGCCGCCGAGGTCGAGAACGAGGCCGACGCCAACCCGGGTGCCGCCGACGAACCGGCCGGAGACGACAAGAGCTGATCGACTGTCGCGCCGGTCGTGGTGGCGCCGCGCGTCCACCGCCGGCAGCGGGGATGACAACACCATGACGCATCGACCCTACAACTTCTCGGCCGGCCCGGCCGCCATCGCACCGGAGGTGCTCGAACAGGCCGCCGCCGAAATGCTCGACTGGCCTGACGCACATGGCAAGCGCTCGGGCATGAGCGTGATGGAGATGAGCCATCGCGGCAAGGAGTTCATCTCCATCTACGAAGCGGCCGAAGCCACGCTGCGCGAGCTGCTTGCCGTGCCGGCGCAGTTCCGGATCCTGTTCATGCAAGGCGGAGGACTGGCCGAGAACGCGATCGTGCCGATGAACCTCGCCGGTGTCGGGGCCAAGCCGGGCGCCGCAGCGCTGGCCAACTTCGTCATCACGGGCGGCTGGAGCCAGAAATCCTGCCGCGAGGCCGAAAAATACCTGGCAGCCCACGTCGCGGCGACCAGCCAGCCCGACGGTTTCCACCGCATCCCCGATCCGTCGGGCTGGGATATCCGGCCCGATGCCGCCTACGTGCACCTGTGCGGCAACGAGACTATCCACGGTGTCGAGTTCCAGTCGCTGCCCGATCTCCGGGCGCTGGGGTGCGATGCGCCGCTGGTGGTCGACTTCTCCTCCCACGTCGCGTCGCGCCCGGTCGACTGGTCCCGCGTGGGCCTGGCCTTCGCCGGCGCCCAGAAGAACCTCGGACCGGCCGGCCTGACGGTGGTCGTCGTGCGCGAAGACCTGCTCGGCCATGCCTTGCCGATCTGCCCGAGTGCGTTCAACTACCAGCTGGTTGCCGACAATCAGTCCATGTACAACACGCCCCCGACCTATGCCATCTACATCGCCGGCCTGGTATTCCAGTGGATCCGGCGCCAGGGCGGCGTGGCGGCGCTGGAACAGCGCAACATCGCCAAGGCACGACTGCTGTACGACGCGATCGATCGTTCGCAACTGTACGAGAACCGGGTCGACCCGGCCTGTCGCTCCCGCATGAACGTGCCGTTCTTCCTGCGCGACGAGACCCGCAACGACGCCTTCCTGCTTGGTGCGCGGGAACGGGGACTGTTGTCGCTCAAGGGGCACAAATCGATCGGCGGCATGCGCGCCAGCATCTACAACGCGATGCCGCTCGAAGGTGTTCAGGCCCTGGTGGACTACATGCGAGAATTTGAGCGCACCGGCGCCTGAGCCCGGCCCCCATTCCTTGCACCCACCCATGACCCAAGAACTGCCGGAGCTCCGCAAACAGATCGATACGCTCGACAACCAGTTGCTGGACCTGCTCAATCGCCGGGCAGCGCTCGCGCTGGAAGTGGGCGAAGTCAAACGCGCCGAGGGATCGGTGGTATTTCGGCCCGAACGCGAGGCGCAGGTCATCCGTGCATTGCAGCAGCGCAATGCCGGCCCGATCAAGGCAGACGGCATCGCCCATGTCTGGCGTGAAATCATGTCGTCGTGCCGCTCGCTGGAAGCGCGCCAACGCGTGGCCTACCTGGGTCCGGCGGGCACCTTCAGCGAACAGGCGGCGCTGCAGTTCTTCGGCTCGAGCATCGACCACGTCCCCTGCGCCAACTTCGACGAGGTGTTCCATGCGACGACCTCGGGCAGCGCCGATTTCGGCGTGGTACCGATCGAGAACAACACCGAAGGCGTGGTGGCGCGCTCCATGGATCTGCTGCTCAACACGCCGCTGCACATCGTCGGCGAGGTCAGCCTGCTGGTGCGCCACCATCTGATGCGCCAGGAGAACTCCATGGACGGCATCACCGTGGTGCTGGGCCATCCGCAGGCGCTGGCCCAGTGCCACAACTGGCTCGGAACCCACCTGCCGCACGTGGAGCGCCGCGCCGCGTCGAGCAACGCCGAGGGCGCGCGCCTGGCGTCGACGAACCCGGCGTGGGCTGCCATTGCCAGCGACCGGGCCGCCAGCGAGTTCGGCCTGCACCTGGTGGCCAGCGCCATCCAGGACGACGCATACAACCGCACGCGCTTCAACGTGATCTGCATGCCCCAGGTCATGGACCGGCCGGCGGCCAGCGGCAACGACCGCATCAGCCTGGTGGTATCGGTGCCCAACGTGCCGGGCGCCGTGCACGACCTGCTGGTGCCGCTCAAGCGCCACGGCGTGTCGATGACACGCTTCGAATCGCGCCCTGCCCGCTCGGGGCAATGGGACTACTACTTCTATATTGACGTCCAGGGCCATCCCGACCAGGAAAACGTCGCCGCCGCGCTGGCCGAACTCAAGAGCCTGTGTGCGTTCTACAAGATCCTGGGCTCGTACCCGGTCGCAACCTCATGATGGCATCGCCACGTCCCGCACATGTTTGAACAACTCGGATTGATCGGTTGTGGCCTGATGGGCGGGTCGTTCGCGCTGGCGCTCAAGCGCGCGGGCCTGGTCAAGCGCGTCGTCGGCTACAGCAAGTCCCCCTCCACCACCGAACGCGCACGGCAACTCGGCGTGATCGACGTGGAAGCACCCTCCGCCCTGCTGGCGGCGTCGGGTGCCGACATCGTGCTGCTGGCCGTGCCGGTCGCCTCCACCGAGACCACGTTCAAGGCCATCAAGCACCTGATCACGCCGCAGATGCTGATCATGGACGTGGGCTCCACGAAACGCGACGTGGTCGACGCCGCCCGGCGGTCCCTGCGCGAGCAGATCGGCTGTTTTGTCCCGGCGCACCCGATCGCCGGCAAGGAACTCTCCGGTGTCGAACACGCCGACGCCGACCTCTACCACGGCCGGCAGGTGGTGCTGACGCCGATCGAACGCACGAGCCGCATCCAGCTCCAGAAGGCCGTCGATGTCTGGGCCGCCCTGGGATGCCGGGTGCTGAAAATGACGCCGGAGTCGCACGATGCGGCATTCGCCGCGGTCAGCCACCTTCCGCACCTGATCGCCTTCGCGATGATGAACGCCATCTCGGGCCAACCCATGGGCCGCGATTTCCTGTCGCTGGCCGGCCCCGGGTTTCGCGACTTCACCCGCATTGCGGCCGCCGAGCCGTCGATGTGGCGTGACGTCCTGATGTCGAACCGCGAAGAGTTGCTGACCCAGTCCAGGATCTTCCAGCGCAACCTGCAGGCGCTCGAACTGATGATCTCCAACGGCAACGAGGAAGCCCTGCTCGAGCAGATCGAGAACGCCAGCGAAACCCGTGCCAACTGGAGCATGGCCAAGCAACAAAAATAATAATGTTCTCAACCGCATTCCTGGACCTGCC
>JBFIDI010000329.1:0-6638 GCA_041581405.1 Burkholderiaceae bacterium | reverse complement strand
GGCCGTGGTGCTCAGCGCCGGCGCCATCCAGAGTCCGCAGCTGCTGCAGCTCTCGGGCGTGGGACCGGGCGCGCTGCTGCAACGCCATGGCATCGCGCCGGTGCTGGTGCACGAGCAGGTCGGCGCGCGGCTGCAGGACCACCTGGCCATGAGCTACAGCTACCAGTCGCTCGAACCCACGCTGAACAACGTGTTGTCCAGCCTGTGGGGCCAGCTGCGCGTCGGCGTGCAATACGTCACGACGCTCGGCGGTCCGCTGAGCATCAGCGTCAACCAGTGCGGCGGCTTCGTGCGTTCGCATGCCGACGCGCCGCAGGCCGACATGCAGCTGTACTGCAACCCGATCACCTACACGCTGGCAGCCTCGAAGACCGGCACCCAGATCGTGCCGGACCGTTTTGCCGGCTTCATCCTGTGTTTCCAGCCCTGCCGGCCGCTCAGTCGCGGACGGGTGGAGATCGCCGGCCCCGACGCCGCCAGCGCGCCGCTGATCACGCCGGCGTATCTCTCGCACCCCGAAGACGTGGCGCAGGCCTTGCGCGGCGCGCAACTGATCCGCCGGCTCGAGAACACCGACGCCATGCGGGGCCTGATCCGCGACCGGATCGCACCGCGGCTCGACACGATGGACGATGCCGCGATCATCGAGGACTTCCGCAGCCGCGCCAGTACCTGCTACCACCCGGTGGGCAGTTGCACGATGGGGCCCGATCCGGCGACGTCGGTCGTCGATGCCGACCTCAAGGTGCACGGGCTCGACCATCTCTACGTGGTCGACGCCTCGGTGTTTCCGAACGTCACCTCGGGCAATACCCATGCACCGACGACGATGGTCGCGCACAAGGGTGCGCAGTCCATCCTGGCCGCGGCCGGGCGCTGACACCCCCACCGGACGAACGACACCACAAGGAGCACGACCCATGCAACTCGAATCGATCAAGACCTATATCGTCGGCAACCCGCCGCCGGGCTTCGGCGGCAAGTATTTCGTGTTCGTCAAGATCCGCACCGCCTGCGGCATCGAAGGCATCGGCGAAGCCTACGCGGCCACCTTCAGCCCGCACGTCGTCGCCGCCATGGCCGAGGACCTGTTCGCGCGCATCTTCGCCGGCCAGGACCCGATGCAGGTCGAGACCTTGTGGCGCAAGGCCTACGGCGCCGGCTTCACGCTGCGTCCCGACGTCTCGCTGATGGGCGTGCTCAGCGCGCTGGAGATGGCCTGCTGGGACATCACCGGCAAGGCGCTGGACCAACCCGTCTACAAGTTGCTCGGCGGTCTGGTCAACCCGCGCCTGCGCTCCTACACCTACCTGTATCCCGACGACAACGAAGACGATTCGTTCTACGACGACCCGGTCAGGTCGGCCGAACGTGCGGCCGTCTACGTGGCGCAGGGATTCACCGCGGTCAAGCTCGATCCGGTCGGCGGTTATTCGGTGTTCGACCCGCGCCAGCCGACGCTCGAACGCATGGACCTGTCGGAGCGCTTCTGCAAGCTGATCCGCGAGGCGGTCGGCGACAAGGCCGACATCCTGTTCGGCACGCACGGCCAGTACACGGTCTCGGGCGCCAAGCGCCTGGCCCGGCGGATCGAGAAATACGACCCGTTGTGGTTCGAGGAACCGACGCCGCCCGAACGTCCCGAGATGATGGCCGAGGTGGCCCGCCACACCAGTGTTCCGGTGGCCACGGGCGAGCGGCTGTGCAGCAAGTACGAATTCGCGCGGGTGATCGAGACCGGTGCGGCCTCCATCCTGCAGCCCAACCTGGGCCGTGTCGGCGGCATCCTGGAGGCCAAGAAGATCGCCGCGATGGCCGAGACCCATTACGTGCAGGTGGCGCCCCACCTGTATTGCGGACCGGTGGTGGCAGCCGCCAACATCCAGCTGGCGGCCAGCATCCCGAACTTCCTGATCCTGGAGAGCATCCAGCAGTTCGGCGGATTCCACGAAAAACTGCTGAAGAAGAAGATTCAGTGGGAAGACGGCTACGTCATTCCGGGCAAGGAGCCCGGCCTGGGCGTGGAGCTCGACGAGGAAGTCGCGCTCGCCCACCCCTACGAGGGCAAGGCGCTGCATCTCGAGATGGCGCAGCATCCGCTGGGATATCACTGAGACCGCGGCGGGCCGGTCGGCAAGGGCCGACAACACCGGCACTCTTCCAGTCACCGCCTGCACCACGGAGCCATTCCATGAAAACCTACCAGAACCTCATCGCCAACCAGTGGGTGGCGTCCGACGCCGGCGCCACGTTCACCGTCACAAACCCCGCAACGGAAGCGCCGGCCGGCCAGGTCCACCTGGCCAGCGCGGCGCAGGTCGTGCAGGCCTGCGACGCCGCCGCGCGCGCGCAGCGCGCCTGGCGCAAGCTGCCCGCGATCGCACGTGCGGATTTCATGCGCCGCCTGGCCGACGCCCTGGTCGCGCGCAAGGACGCGATCGGCGCGGCGCTGGCACTGGAGTCGGGCAAGAGCCTGGAGGACGCGAGCAACGAAGCGGTCTACGCTGCCGACATCACGCGTTACCACGCGGAATGGGCGCGCCGCATCGAGGGCGAGGTCATCCCCAGCGACAGCCCGTCGGAGACCCTGGTGCTGCACCGCGAGCCGCTCGGTGTCGTGGCCTGCCTGATCCCGTTCAACTACCCGGTCTACACGCTGCTGCGCAAGATCGCGCCGGCGCTGATCACCGGCAACACCGTCGTCGTGCGCCCGAGCAACAACACGCCGTGCAGCGCGTTCGAGATCGCGCAGGCGGTGCTCGACGCCGGCCTGCCCGAAGGCGTGGTCAACATCATGGCGATGGACCATGACGCGGCCGAGCAGATGTGCACCCACGCCAGGGTGGCGATGATCACGTTGACCGGCAGCGTTGCCGCCGGCCGGCGCATGCTGGAGTTCTCCAAGGTCAACATCGCGCGCGTGTCGCTGGAGATGGGCGGCAAGACACCGGCCATCGTCACGCCCAGCGCCGACCTGGACCAGGCGATCGCGGCCATCGTGGCGTCCAAGACGACGCACTGCGGGCAGTTGTGCACCGCGGTCGAACGTGTCTATGTGCAACGCGCCCTGCACGACGAGGTGCTGGCTCGCCTGCGCACCGCAATGCAGGCCCGCGCCTTCGGCGACCGCGCGATGGAGCCCGGCCGCATGGGTCCGCAGGTCAGCGCCGCCGCGCGCCAGGGCATCCACGACATGGTGCAACGCGCGGTCGCCGACGGCGCCACGCTCGAGTGCGGCGGCGTCATGCCCGAAGGCAAGGGATTCTTCTACCCGCCCACGCTGCTGTCCGGCCTGCGCCAGGACGCCGAGGTGGTGCAGCAGGAGACCTTCGGACCGGTGCTGTGCGTATTGCCGTACGACGATTTCGACGACGCGCTGGCCATGGCCAGCGACCACCAGTACGGCCTGGCCTCGGTGCTGTACAGCAACGACTACCGCGAGGTGATGCAGGCCGGCAACGAGATCGAGGCCGGCGAGTTGTACATCAACCGCACACCGGCCGATCCGTACCAGGGTTACCACGCCGGCTGGAAACGCTCCGGCCTGGGCGGCGACGACGGCAAGCACGGCATGCTGGAGTTCACGCAGACGCGGCTGGTGGTGATGCCGTATTGACGGTGCGGGTGGGCGTGCCTTGGGTACGCCGATGGTTGGCATTGGGCGTGCCATTCGGTAAGCTGGGCGGTGCGTCGACCGGACGCGTATCGTGTTGCCGGCCACGAAAGGGCATCCATGCATCCGACCATCATCCCCACGCTGCGATACCGCGATGCGGTGTCGGCCATCGCATGGCTGTGCGGCACGTTCGGCTTCAAGCAGCATCTGGTCGTGCCGGGCAAAGGCCATCGGATCGAACACGCGCAGCTCACGCTGGGCAACGGCATGATCATGCTCGGCTCGGTCCGCGATGACGACTTCGGCAGATTGCAGGCGCCACCGGCCGCACCCGATGCCGTCGTGTGCCAGAGCCCGTACATCATCGTGCAGGACATCGATGCGCACTATCACCACACGGTCGAATGCGGAGCCAGAATCGTCATGCCGCTGACCGCGGAGGACTACGGCGGCAAGAACTACTCGTGCAGGGATCCCGAGGCTTACCTGTGGAATTTCGGCAGCTACGACCCGTGGGCCGGCACCTGACCCTGCATGCGGGTGCGGTGTGGTGCACACGGGTTCGGAGCATCTGACAAGCCGTCGACGCATGGCGCACGCGCGCGCGGACCCGCCCGCCGGCAACCCGGTCGGCTGCACCGATTGACATGATGGACGTTCGCAGCCAGAAGCAAGCCATCCGATCGATGGCCCGTGGCAGTCATATGCAATGGCTGAAATGGTGCGCCATGGCACTTTCCGTCGTCCTTCTGGCATGTGGCCTGGCCACCGGGCAGGCTCCCTGGTTCATGCTCATGGTCCTGACGCTGCCCATTGCCTTGTCGGCGCATCAGACCGGGCCCCATCTGCGCGCGGCATCGGAAGCCATGCGCGCAGGCACGCGAAGCGACGGGGAGGTGACGATCGAAGTCGACACATCGTCCGATTCCGACAGGTTCTTTGCAACCGTGACAACCGACCCATCGTGCGCATGGCGGTTCGAGTTTATTCCGCTGGGCTGGAAGCCGGTCGAAGGCCGTACCCGCGCCACGTTCCACGCACTTCCTGGCGTGTATTGGCCGGCCCTCGTCGAGGTCGACGATGGCGTGATGTATCCGCGTTACACGCCAGAGCCTGTGGCCCGTACCGATGGCGCCGGACCCGCACGCTGACCGGTGACCCCGGTGCCCGCAGGCGGGCTTGTGCCGCAGTCTGCAACGACCCAGCGGCTGGCCCGTCGGTTGCGGTGATGCACGGTGCAGCGTGATCCGCCTCGCACCCGCGGGGTTGCCAGGCCGTCAGGATCCGGTGACGGGGCGACGGCGCTGCCCGCAAGCTGCCTGCTCGTCGACATGGTGCTCTGCGCCATCGGTTCCGTCGTGTTCCGGCTCATCGTGCACGGAAGCAGCGGGCGCATCGGGCAACCGCCCGCAGCAGCCCCGGCCGATCCGGGCGCGCCCGCCGATGGACCAGTCCACCAGGCGCACGGCGCACGGCGCACGTCCGTACCCGGCCATGGTCAGGGTCGCGCGACGCGACCGCGTGGTGCTGCCGGGGACATGCCTGCACCGGGGACACGACCCTGCTGCCCTTTGCGCCACTGCGAGGCACTGCACCCGTAGTGGCGCAGGAACCAGTGGCTGAAGCTGCTGAGCCGCGCAAAACCCAGCAACTCGGCAACCTCGCTCAACGGCAGGTCGCTGTCGCGCAGATGGTTCTCGACCAGATGCGCACGCACCCGGTCGAGCAGGACGCTGAAGCTCAGCCCCTCCGCCTCGAGCCGGCGGTGCAGGGTGCGGCGGTCGACGCGCATGTGGCGTGCGATCTCCTGCGCGGTGCACGTCCCCCCGGGCAGCAGCACCAGCATCAGTTGCCGGCAGGCCTCCTGCACGGTCTCGTTGCGATCGCGCAGCGCCGCCTGCAGGTATTTGCGCGCGAATCCTGCCACCGCCGCATCGCCGGGTTCGCGCGGCTGCGCGAGGTCCTCGGCCCGGCAGACCAGGCCATTGAATTCCTGGTTGAACCTGGCGCGGCGACCAAAAAAAGCCCGGTGCGCGGCGACGTCCGCGGGCGGACGATGGGTGAAGCAGACCTCCAGCGGCCGCCAATGCGGGCCGATCAGGTCGCGCAACATGCGAAACACGGTGGCCACCGCGAGTTCCACCGACTGGCGCATCGGCACGCCGGGGCTGGGCAACAGGTCCTCGCGGATGATCACCAGCGTGTCGACGTCCTCGACCCGCAGCGTCATCGACGGATTCACCAGCCGCAGGTAGCGGCACAAGGTGTCGAGCGCGTCGCGCGGCGTGGCCTCTTCCCGCAGCACCAGGCTGATGGGCCCGAGGTTGGACAACCTGCGCCGATCCGCCAGGCGCAAGGCCAGGTCGTCCGTCCGGGTGGCGCGCGCGGTGATCTCCAGCAGTTCGCGCACGGCGTCGCGCGGGATCAGCGTCTCGCCATCTTCGAGGAACCGTGCCCGCAAGCCCACGGCGCGCAGGAAGGCGTGCGGGTCCCGCCCCAGCGACTGCACCAGCTCGACGTAGCCGTTCAAGCTGGCGCTGCGAATCATGCGAGCGAGATGTTTCATCGGGCGACGGGAGTGCCCCATTATGGTCAATCGCATGCGGCCGGCATCGAGCCCGGCTTGCCATCCGCGGCGACCGGTGGTAGCTGCGTCGATGGCCCGGCAGGCCCGCGTCGGCGTCGACCGGAATTGCCCAAAATGACAAATGCGTGTCCCAGATCAGCAATCGTGGATCGGCGCCGCCCCGGATACTGGACCCGTCGGCACATCAGGCCGACACGCATCCGAACATGATCTGGAGACAGCTATGAAACTACTGCAATTCGCGCGCGCCGCCATGGTGGCGCTGGGATGGTCGCTGGCAATGAACGTCTGGGCAGCCGGTGAGCCGCCGCTGAAGATCATCGTCCCGGCACCGCCGGGGGGAACCATGGACATCGTCGGCCGCCTGGTCGGGCAACAGATGTCGGTGGACAGCGGACGCACCGTGATCGTCGAGAACCGCGCCGGCGCGGTCGG
>JBFIDI010000328.1:0-6643 GCA_041581405.1 Burkholderiaceae bacterium | reverse complement strand
GCGCCGGGCATAACCCTGCTGCAGCCGCGCGAAGTACTGGCGCGGGTCGTACAGGCCGTCCGGGTGGTCGATGCGCAGCCCGTCGATCACGCCGCGCGCAGCCAGGTCCAGCGCCATCGACTGCGTGGCCTCGAACACCTCCTTGCGTTCGATGCGCAATGCCGCCAGGTCGTTGATGTCGAAGAAGCGCCGGTAGTTGATCTCGTCGGCCGCGACGCGCCAGAACGCCAGCCGGTAGGCCTGCGCCTCGATCAGCCGGTGCAGGCCGTCGCGGCACGGCTCCACGTTGAGCTCGGCGACCGCGCCCGCGATCGCCTGCGCGAGCGTATCGTGGCGCGTCACCAGGCGTCCGAGCCGGGCCTTGAGCAGTTCCTTGTCGCGCGCGCGTTCGTGGCGCGTGGCATCGCGCGTGTCCTCGCGCTCGGGCAGGTGGCCGAACGCGGCGGCGACACTGGCCAGCGCGGCCGCCAGGTCGGGGTCGGTCACCCGTTCCAGCGCCGGCTGCAGCAGCGTCGCATAGGTCTCCGGTGCCAGCGGGAACCGGTGGTCGAAATAGTGCAGCGCGAAACTGCCGCCGGTCGCGTCGAAGGCCAGCTGCAGCTCGCCGGCCATCAACACGTCGCCGTAGTGGTTGCCAAGCACCGGCAGCAGCACCTTGCCCCGCAGCTGGGCGTTGAGCGGTTGCCAGTCGATGTCGAAGTGCCGCGCATACAGCGAACACGGCCCGTTCTCGAGCACGTCGTTCCACCACGCGTTGTCGCCACCGAGCACGCCCATGTGGTTGGGCACCATGTCCAGCAGCTGGCCCATGCCATGGTGCTGCAAGGCCTTGCAGAAGCGCCCGAACGCCGCTGCCCCGCCGAGTTCGGGGTTGATCTCGTCATGGGCAACGACGTCGTAGCCGTGGGTGCTGCCGGCCCGTGCGCGGTGGATCGGCGAGCAGTAGACATGGCTGACCCCGAGCTGCTCGAGGTAGGGAAGAATGCGCACCGCGTCGTCGAATCCGAAGCCTTGCTGGAATTGCAGCCGGTAGGTCGCACGCGGAATACGGGCCTGGCTGTCCGGTCCGGGTGCGCGCGCGGCCGACTGGCGCGGCCGGATGCCGGCCAGCACCCGCGCCAGCGAGTCCAGGCCTTCGTGCCGGGTCAGCTCGGGCAGGCCGATCGGCAGCTTGCGCCGCCAGTTCGGATGTTCCTGCGTCGTCGACGGCATGTTGATCTGGTCGAGCACCGACAACACGTCTTCCATCTGCACCATCATCACCGCCGACGGCGCGCCGGCCAGGTGGGCATGGATGGCCTGCATCACCTCGCGCGGAAGTTGCGGCTTGCCCGCGGCCGCGGCGACCGCCTCGGCCGAGAGCAGGTCCGCATGGCGCAACGCCAGCAGCAGCCGGGTGCGTTCCTGGGCGCGGTCCGCCAGTTGTTTCTCGAACAGCTGCTCGCTGGGGTACAGGCCCAGCCGCAGCCGTTGCTGCAGGTCGTGGCCGCACCACCAGCCGGCCAGCGTGGCCAGGTCGTGGGTGCTGACGGCGGCGAGCGCCGCGCCCGGATAGTCGGACGGCGCGCGGAAGCCGCCGTCGCCGCTGCGCTCGAAGTACAGCAGCCGGTACGACAACACGTCGCGGCGGGCGAGCGCCTGGCGCATCTCGTCGGCGACGGTGCCCAGGTCCTCGCCGATCACCATGCAGCGGTTGCGCTGGCTCTCGAGCGCGACGATGGCCAGCATCTCGTCGAGCGCGTAAGACACATAGGCCCCGTCGCGCGCCGAATAACCGCCGGGGATCCAGAACAGCCGCATCAAGCCCATGACATGGTCGATGCGCAAGGCGCCCGATGCCCGCATCGCGCTGCGCAAGGTGTCGATGAACAGGCGATAGTGGTCGCTGCGCAGCCGGTCGGGCCGCAGCGCCGGCAGTCCCCAGCCCTGGCCGTTCGGGTTGAATTCGTCCGGCGGCGCGCCGACGCTGGCGTTGGCGGCAAAACAGTGCTGGTGGCTCCAGTTGTCCGAGCCGGCTCGATCGACCGAGACCGCCAGGTCCAGGTACAGGCCGACACCCATGCCCAGGTCCTCGCAACATTGCCGGACCCGGGCCAGCTGCCGCGTGGCCAGCCATTGCAGGTACTGGTGGAACCGGACCTCGTCGCCGTGATCCCGGGCGAAGTCGTGCACCGCCGCGCCGTCCGGATCCCGCCAGGCTTCGGGCCACACCGGCCAGCCCCACACCGAGGCATCGTCGGCATGCAGCCGGGCCTGGATGGCCTCGAACAGCGCGTGCTGGCGCAGCGCCTCGCCGCCGTGCGCGACGAAGTCGACGAAGGCCTGGCCATGGTCGTCCGCGGCCGAACCGTCCGCACCCAGGTGGTGTTGCGCGAAGTGCGCATGCAGCAACTGCAGGATTTCGAGCTTGGCCGCGGCCACGCCAGGGTAGTCGACCAGCGCGGCCTGGCGCAGCCGGGCCAGGCGCTGCTGGAACTCGGGCGCGGCGAAACGCTGGCGCGCGGCGTCGCAATGGCTGAACTCGTCCACCGCCGGCACGTCGATGTACAACACGTTGAGCTGCCTGCGCGAGCTGGGGCTGTAGGGGCTGGCATGCGCGGGGTTGTGGGTGAACATCGCATGCAGCGGATTGAGCCCGACGATGTCGGCGCCGCGTTCGGCCATCTGCCGCACCAGCTGCTCGAGGTCACCGAAGTCGCCGATGCCCCAGTTGCGCTGCGAGCGCAGGGTATACAGCTGCACCGCCGGTCCCCAGACCCGCCCGCCATCCTGCAGCGCCGGCGGACGGTAACACTGTGCCGGCGCACAGATCAGCAAGGTCCGGGTAGTGCCTTGCGGCGCCAGGCCGTCGATCAGCAGCCGGTAATACCCGACGGCCAGCGGAAGATCGAGCACCAGGTGCCGCAGGCACCAGGCCACGCCGGCGCGATCGGTGGTTTCGCCTTGTTCCAGTGCCCGGGCATCGACGACGGCTTCGCGCAACAGGCCGCCCTGTTCGTCCAGCAGGCGCCAGCGCAGTTCGGTACGGTCCGCGGGCAGGCGAATCTCGACCCGCCACGGCCCGACGCCTTCGGGCAAGGCCAGCACCGGCGTGATCGACTGGTCCCAGGTGGCGTCGTGGGTCCGCGTCCAGGCCGCGTGCAGCGAGGCCGGGGTGTCGATCCCGGGGTCGAACTCCCGCAGCAGCGCCAGCAAGGCTTCGGGCCCGACTTGCTGGTGGTGGCCCCAGACGTCGTGGTAGTGGGTTGCGATGCCGTAGTGGGCGCACAGTCGATGCAGTGCGGCCCGGTCGTCGTCCTGCCAGTGTTCAGCCATGTTCGGGTCCGTCGAAGCTCAGCACGACCGCGCCGCGGGACAAGGTCCAAGGGCCCGCCGCCTGCGGCTCGGAGCCCAGCGTATACAACACGCGTCCGGGCGCCGGGGCGACATCGTGTACGGTGTCGGCGCCGAAATGCGCGAGCAGGTGCAGGCGCCCGGCCCGGCCATCCGGACCCAGCGGCCAGCACAGGCGCAACGTGTCGCCGTCGACCGTCGCCTCGCCACCCGGGCAGCCGTGGCGCAGCAGCGCAAACAGCGTGTGCCGGCGCAGCTGCAGCAGCGCGCGCACGTCGGCGTGCCACTGCCGGTGCGGCTCGCGATCGAGTTCCGTCCAGTCCAGGTGCGACGCGGCGAAGCTGTCGGGCGCGTTCGGGTCGGGAATGGCCGCACGTGCCGCCTCGCTGGCAAAGGCCGCGAACTGGCCGAACTCGGCGCGCCGGCCCTCGGCCACCTGTTGCGCCAGTACCGGGCCGAAGTCGCAGAAATACTGGAACGGCGAGGAGGCGGCGAACTCCTCGCCCATGAACAGCATCGGCACGTGGGGCGACAGCAACACGCAGGCCAGCGCGGCACGCACGAGCGGCGGGTCGGCCAGCATGTGCAGGCGTTCACCGAGCGCGCGATTGCCGATCTGGTCGTGCGTCTGCAGATACGAGACGAAGGCCTGCAGCGGCAGCCCGGCGCAGGACTCGCCGCGTGGCGCGCCATCGCGAAACGCGGACGCCTGGCCCTGGTAGATGAAGCCCTCGGCCAGCGCCAGCCCCAAGCCGTGCAGCGGCCGCTCGGCAAAGTCGCAGTAATACCCGTCGGTCTGTCCGGTCAGCAGCACGTGGGCGGCATGGTGCAGGTCGTCGTTCCACTGGGCTTGGGCGCACAGGGGTGTGCCCGCGGCGTCGCGCCGGAGCCATCGGGCCTGGTTGGTGTCGTTCTCGAGCACCACGTGCACATGGCGCGTGCGGCCCGGCCCGTCGCGCAGGGCGGCGCAGACTTCCTGCGCGATGTGTTGCGGCGAGTCGTCGCGGATGGCGTGGATCGCGTCCATGCGCAAGCCGTCGGCATGGAACTCCCGGACCCAGTACAAGGCATTGCCGATCATGAAGTCGCGCACCGTGCGTGCCTGGTCGCCGTCGTAGTTGATGGCCGCGCCCCAGGGAGTCTGGTGGTCCGGATTGAAGAACGGCGGGCAATACGCGTGCAGGTAGTTGCCGTCCGGGCCGAAGTGGTTGTAGACCACGTCCACCAGCACCATCAGGCCGAGACGGTGCGCCGCATCGACGAGGGCCCGCAACTCGTCGGGGGTTCCGTAACACGGATGCGGCGCGAACAGCAGCACACCGTCGTATCCCCAGCCGCGTTGTCCCGGGAAATGGGCCAGCGGCATCAGTTCGATGGCCGTCACGCCGAGATCGGCCAGGTAGGGCAGGCGCTGCTCGGCAGCGGCGAACGTGCCCTCGGGCGTGAACGTGCCCACGTGCATTTCGTAGACCACCGCCTCGTGCCAGGGCCGGCCGCGCCAGTCGCCGTCGCGCCAGCGGTAGGCCGCCGGGTCGATCACCTGGCTGGCACCGTGTACGTCGCCCGGATTGAAGCGCGATGCCGGGTCGGGCACGACCAGCCCGTCGGGCAGGCGGTAGCGGTAACGGTCGCCGGCGCGGGCGGTGAGCAGGTCGATCCGGTGCCAGCCCTGCGCATCGCGCTGCATCGGGTGTTCGCTGAATTGCTCGAGCGCCGCGTGTTCGAGCACCACGCGTTCGGCTCCCGGCGCCCACAACGCGAACGCGACACCGCCGCCGTCGATCAGCGTGGCGCCGAACGGCATGGAAAAAACGTCTTGGCTCATGAACCCTCCGGGCCTCTCATGGCCAGGTTTTCGCTGCGCAGCATCACGACCGAACGCCCCTGCAGCGGGTACGCCGGTTGCTCCCAGGCTGGCGCCGCGGCATACGGTGGCAGGCTCTCGGACGGGGCGACGTATCCGTCATGGGTATCGAGGATGCGTTGCCACGGGGCCCCGGGGGGCGGCACGGGCAGGGTGAAATCGATCGCGTCGTAGTGGGCGTTGAACAGCAGCAGGAAGTGGTCGTCGACCATTCGTTCGCCGCGCGGCCCGTGTTCTGTGATGCCATTGCCCGACAACAGCATGGCCACGCTCAGCGCATGGTGGTTGTCCCAGTCCTGCTGCTCCATCGGCTGGCCGTCGGCACGGAACCACTCGCAGTCCTTGATCGTGTCGTCGTCGACCGGCCGGCCGAGCAGGAAGTTCCGGCGCCGGAACGACGGATGGCGCCGGCGCAAGGCCACGATCTGGCGCACGAACTGCAGCAGCGCCGCCTTGTCGTCGCTCGGTGTCCAGTCGAGCCAGGCCAGTGCGTTGTCCTGGCAATACACGTTGTTGTTGCCCTGGTGGGTATTGCCCATCTCGTCGCCGGCAAGCAGCATGGGCACGCCTTGCGAGAGCAGCAGCGTGGCCAGCAGGTTGCGTTTTTGCCGCTGCCGCAATGCCAGGATGTCGGCGTCGTCGGTCGGCCCTTCGACGCCGCAGTTCCACGACAGGTTGTGGCTGTGTCCGTCGCGGTTGTCCTCGCCGTTGGCCTCGTTGTGCTTGTCGTTGTACGACACCAGGTCGTGCAGCGTGAAGCCGTCGTGTGCGGTGATGAAGTTGATGCTGGCGTTGGGCCGCTTGCCCGACCAGCCGTACAGGTCCTGGGAGCCGGTCAGCCGGTAGGCCACGTCGCTGAGCAGGCCGTGGGTGCCTTTCCAGAAGCCGCGCATCTGGTCGCGGTACTGGTCGTTCCATTCGGCCCAGCCGGGCGGGAAATTGCCGACCTGGTAACCGCCGTGTCCCAGGTCCCAGGGCTCGGCGATCAGCTTGACCTGGTTGAGCACCGGGTCCTGCCGGATCGCGTCGAAAAAGCCGCCCTGGTGTTCGACCTTGCCCGATTCGCGCGCCAGCGCCGACGCCAGGTCGAAGCGGAAGCCGTCCACGTGCATTTCCTGCACCCAGTACCGCAGCGAGTCCATGACCAGCTGCAAGGCGCGCGGGTGCTCCAGGTTGACGGTGTTGCCGCAACCGGTGAAATCGTCGTAGTAGCGCCGGTTGTCGCCATTGAGCATGTAATACGAGGCGTTGTCGATGCCGCGCAGCGACAGGCTGGGGCCGAGCTGGTTGCCTTCGCAGGTGTGGTTGTAGACCACGTCCAGGATCACCTCGATGCCGGCCGCGTGCAGGCTGCGCACCATGGTCTTGAACTCCTTGACCTTGCGCGACGCGCTGTAGCGCGGCTGGGGTGCGAAGAAACCCAGCGTGTTATAGCCCCAGAAGTTC
>JBFIDI010000327.1:0-6672 GCA_041581405.1 Burkholderiaceae bacterium | reverse complement strand
CTTCTCGCTGGCGTGGTCGACTTCGGTGACGAAGTCGTTGACCTGCTTCTGGGAGATGCGCACCGATTCGACGTCGAGCGCGGCGCGGTTGATGATGGAACCCGCGGCGCGGGCGGCCTTGACGGCGACATTGACCATCGGATGGAGGTTGGGGGACGGCATGGTTTGTGGTGTTCGGTTCGGCCGCCAGACGCGGCAGGCGGGCCGTACGGGAAGCAGGAGCATCGATCCGCGGCGCGATGGCCGCGGGCAAGCGCGCATTTTCCCATGAAACGCGGCGCGGCCGCGACGCGCTGCCGGGGCCGTGGCGGCGCTGAGACAATCGTGGCCATGCAGACACGATTCGTACTGATCAACACCAGCCATGCCGGCAACGTGGGCGCGACCGCCCGTGCGATGAAGGTCATGGGCTTCCACGACCTGGTGCTGGTGGCGCCGCGCTGGGCCAATGTGTTGCGGCGCGAGGAGACCATCCAGCGGGCCAGCGGCGCGCTCGACGTGCTCACCGGCGCGCGCATTGTCGAGACGCTGGACGAGGCCCTGGACGGCATGACCCATGTGCTGGCCACGGCGATGACGCCGCGCGATTTCGGGCCGCCGACGATGAGCCCGCGCGACTGCTTCGCACGCCTGACCGGCGGCAGGCCACTGCTCCAGCCCTCGGACGAGGCCCGGCGGGGCGAACCGGTCGCACCGCCGCAGGGTGTCGCCTTCCTGTTCGGCTCGGAGCGCTTCGGCATGCGCAACGAAGACGTCTACCGCTGCCATGCGGCGTTGAGCATTCCGACCAACCCGGACTTCGGTTCGCTGAACCTGGGCGCCGCGGTGCAGGTGATCGCCTACGAGTGGCGCCAGGCGCTGCAGGGGTATGCCGAGCAGTCGCCGGCGCTGGCCCCCCAGGCGGCCGACGCCCGGGCGGTGGCGGGCCTGCTGGCGCACTGGGAAGAGGCCTTGACCGCCATCGGTTACCTGGATCCCGACGCGCCGCGCAAGCTGATGCCGCGGCTCAACCAGCTTTTCAATCGCGCCGCCGTGACCCAGGAGGAAGTCCATATCCTCAGAGGTGTCGCCAAGGCCATGCTGCTGACAGCCGCGCGCGCCAGCGAATAGACTCGGGGCATGTTTGCCCGACTCCGCTCCGACATCCAGTGCATCCTCGAACGCGACCCTGCCGCGCGCAGCACGTGGGAGGTGCTCACCTGTTACCCGGGCCTGCACGCCTTGATGCTGCATCGGCCGGCGCACTGGTGCTGGGTGCACGGCTTCACCTGGCTGGGGCGTTTCATCTCGCACATCGCGCGCTGGCTTACCGGCGTCGAGATCCATCCGGGTGCCAAGATCGGCGAACGGGTGTTCTTCGACCATGCGATGGGCGTGGTGGTCGGCGAGACCGCCGAGATCGGCGACGGCTGCACCATCTACCACGGCGTCACGCTGGGCGGCACCTCGCTGTACAAGGGCACGAAGCGCCACCCGACCATCGGGCGCGACGTCATCATCGGCGCCGGCGCCCAGGTGCTGGGCGGCTTCACCGTCGGTGACGGCGCCAAGATCGGCTCCAACGCCGTGGTGACCAAGCCGGTGCCGGCCGGAGCCACGGCGGTGGGCAACCCGGCGCGCATCATCCAGGCCGACGCCGATGCCAAGCGCGAGGCGGCCGCGTCCAAGATGGGTTTCTCGGCTTACGGCGTGACCCAGAACGACGACCCGCTGAGCCTGGCGATGCGCGGCCTGATCGACAACGCGTCGTCGCAGGAACACCAGATCGCGATGTTGTGGCAGGCCATCGGCACCCTGGCCGAAGGTCGCGCCCAAGGCGACTGCGTGCCGTCCGACGCCTGCCGCGACGGCGATTTCAAGGCCGACAAGCTCAACGAACTGGTCGGCAAGTAGGCGGCCGTTGCGGGCCGCTGCCGCGCCCGGCCGAGCCTGGGCCGGCGCTGGCCATGGTCAGGTCTGCGGCGCGGGACGTTGCGCCGACTTGGGCCGGAACGCCTTGCACACCGTATCAATGGTTTCCAGGTAAGGCCCGCCGATCAGGTCGATGCAATACGGCACGGCGGCAAAGATGCCGTTCACGATGCTGGCGCCCTGGGCGTCGCGCAGCCCTTCCAGTGTCTCGGCGATGGCCTTGGGCTGGCCGGGCAGGTTGATGATCAGGCTCTTGCCGCGGATCACCGCGACCTGCCGCGACAGGATGGCGGTGGGTACGAACCGCAGGCTGATCTGGCGCATCTGCTCGCCGAAACCCGGCATTTCCTTGTCGGCCACGGCCAGCGTGGCCTCGGGTGTCACGTCGCGCAGCGCCGGGCCGGTGCCGCCGGTGGTCAATACCAGCGAACAGCCGGCATCGACGAGTTCGATCAGGGTCGCGCTGATGCGATCGCGCTCGTCGGGGATCAGCCGGGCTTCGAATTGCAGCGGGTTTTGCAGTGCGCGACCCAGCCATTCCTGCAGCGCCGGCAGCCCCTTGTCTTGGTACACGCCGCTGGAGGCGCGGTCGCTGATCGAGACGATGCCGATACGGACCGGGTCAGATGTCGGGTTGGCTGCTGGCATGGGATGGGGGCTCCTCGTTGTCCTTGGGGTCGTGCAACTGCGCGCGGATCAGCTGGAACAGCTCGCGGTAGGCCTTGCCGTGGCGCGGGGTCTCGCCGGCCACGGTCGGCTTCGCGTCGCGCCGCGCCTGGCGGATCAGCGCGCGCATCTGCTGGCTGTCGGATTGCGGGTATTGCTGCACCCAGTCGGACAACACGGCATCGTCGGCCAGCAGCCGGTCGCGCCACTGTTCGACCTGGTGCAGCGCCAATGCGTCGCTGGCCGAGCCGCGGTGTTGCTCCGCCAGTGTCGTGCGCACCGCCTCCAGCGTGTCGGCGTCGAGCTGACGCATCAGCTTGCCGATGAATTGCATCTGGCGCCGCTTGCCCTCGAAGTTGCTGATGCGGTTGGCTTCGTCGAGCGCCTCGACCAGCTTGTCGGGCAGGGCCAGGCGTGCCATCAGGTCGCTGCGCAGCGTCAGCAGGTCCTGGCCGAGCTTCTGCAGCTCGGTGCTCTCGCGCTTGCGCTCGGTGCGGCTGGGCGCGTCACCCCCCTTGAGCTCGCGCTTGAGCTCGAGGTCCAGCTCGCTGCCTTCGGCGACGAACTGGCCGGAGACGAAATAGCCTTTTTTGGGTTTGCGGGGCATGGGCGGGTGCGGGCTTGGCGGCCGGTGTCGGCCTGTGTTCTGACAGCCAAGTATCATAGTCGCCCACGTGAACAGGCCACCATGAAACAACAAGCAACCACCAAGGCCGACAGCGGCTTCAGCTACAGCCAGGCATTTTTCGAGGAACTGGTGGACACCGCCTTGCACCACGCCAGGACCGTGGGCGCCACCGATGCGGCCGCCGAGGCGTCCGAGGCCTGCGGATTGAGCGTCTCGGTGCGCAAGGGCGAACTCGAGAACGTCGAGCGCAATCGCGACAAGTCCTTGTCGATCTCGGTGTATGTCGGCCAGCGCCGTGGCAATGCCAACACCTCCGACTTCTCCACCGCCGCGATCCGGCAGACGGTGCAGGCCGCCTACGACATCGCCCGCTTCACGGCCGAGGACCCGATGGCCGGTCTGCCGGACGAGGCGGACATCGCGACGCAGCCCCGCACCGCGGACGAACTCGAACTGTTTTTCCCCTGGGCGGTGACCAGCGAGCAGGCCGCGGAGCTGGCGATGGAATGCGAAGCCGCCGCGCTGGGCACCCACAAGCGCATCACCAACAGCGAAGGCGCCGCGGTATCGGCGCAGCAGTCACATTTCTTCAGCGCGCACACCCACGGTTTCCGCGGCGGTTACGCGAGTTCGCGGCATTCGATCTCGGTCTCGCCGATCGCGTCGATCGGCGAGGACATGCAGCGCGACGCCTGGTACAGCTCGATGCGCGACGCGAACGAGCTGGCCAGCGCGAAGCGCATCGGCCGGTATGCCGCCGAGCGGGCGCTGAGCCGGCTCGGCGCCCGCAAGATCTCCACGCGCAATTGCCCGGTGCTGTTCGAGTCGCCGCTGGCGGCCGGCCTGCTCGGTGCGTTCGTGCAGGCGATCAGCGGCGGCGCCCTGTACCGCAAGAGTTCGTTCCTGCTCGATTCGCTGGGCAAGCAGGTGCTGCCCAAGCACATCGACATCGAGGAAGACCCGTTCATCAAGCGCGGCAAGGGCAGTTCGCCGTTCGACGAGGAGGGCGTGCGGGTCGCGCCGCGCATGGTGGTCGAGGCGGGACGGGTCAAGGGTTATTTCCTGAGCAGCTACACGGCGCGCAAGCTGGGCATGCGCACCACCGGCAATGCCGGCGGCTCGCACAACCTGGTGCTGCGTTCGCGCCTGACGCAATCGGGCGACGACCTCGACGCAATGCTGCGCAAGCTCGGCCGCGGCCTGTTCGTGACCGAACTGATGGGGCAGGGCGTCAACTACGTGACCGGCGATTATTCACGCGGTGCCAGCGGCTTCTGGGTCGAGGACGGCCGCATCGCCTACCCGGTGCACGAGATCACGATCGCCGGCAACATGAAGAACATGCTCAAGGACATCGAGGCCGTGGGTGCGGACACCTACAACTTCGGCGCCAAGACGGTCGGCTCGGTGCTGATCGGCAAGATGAAGGTCGCGGGCAACTGAGGATCCGCCGCGGCGTTGCGCGGGCCGGCCCGGCCTGCGCGTGGGGCAAGGTCCGCGACCCTGTGCCCCGCGGGAGGTTCAGCCGGCCAGCGCGGCCTTGACCGCCGCCGACACCTGGGCCATCTCGGCCTTGCCGGCCAGCCGGGTCTTGGCAACGCCCATCACGCGGCCCATGTCGCCGGCCGCCGGTTTGCGGCCGAGCTCGGTGGCCAGCTCGCCGACGATGGCGTCGATCGCGCCGCGCACTTCGTCGGCATCCATGCGCTGAGGCAGGTAGGCTTCGAGCACGACGAGTTCGGCGCTTTCCTTGTCGGCCAGGTCCTGGCGACCGGCGGTCGTGAACGCGGCGATCGAATCACGGCGCTGCTTGACCAGCTTGTCGATGATGCCGGTGACGGCAGCGTCGTCGAGCGTGACCCGCTCGTCGACTTCCTTCTGCTTGCAGGCCGCCAGCAGCAGCCGGATCGTGCCCAGGCGTGCGCTGTCCTTGGCGCGCATCGCCGCCTTCATGTCTTCGGTGATCTGGTCCTTGAGTGCCATGGTGTTACCTCGTTTCCAAAAACGCGAAAACCCGCGTCCGGTTGACCCGGCGCGGGTTCCTGGTCTCCTGTCCAGGTTGTTCCTGGCTCCCGCTGGGGGCATTCATGGCCGGGAGGCCCGGCACATGAACGAGAAGACCGCCGACTGTCACACGCCCGCGCGCGGGCGGGGGATCAGTACAGCTTCTTGGGCAGCTGCATCGAGCGGATGCGCTTGTAGTTGCGCTTGACCGCAGCCGCCTTCTTGCGCTTGCGCTCGGCGGTCGGCTTCTCGTAGAACTCGCGGGCACGCAGGTCGGTCAGCAGGCCCAGTTTTTCGATGGTGCGCTTGAAACGGCGCAGTGCGACGTCGAACGGCTCGTTTTCTTTTACACGGATGGTGGTCATGGGTATTCGGGTTCCAAAATGTGCCTGGGCAAGATCGCAGACCCGGGCTGATATCTGCTGGTCGCCGCAACATGGGGGCTCTTGTTGCTCCGAACAAAGAACCGGCAGTCGCCAGCAAAGCCGCAAATTATAGCTCTGATGATCAGGGCTCCGCCAGCCGGCTTGCCAGACCGCGTGCGCAGGCGTACGCGCTGGCCCAGGCCCACTGGAAGTTGTAGCCGCCCAGCCAGCCGGTGACGTCGACCACCTCGCCGATGAAATACAGGCCGGCCTGCGTCGATTCCATGGTCTGGCTCGACAGGCAGCGTGTATCGACGCCGCCGGCGGTGACCTCGGCCTTGGCGTATCCCTCGGTGCCGGTGGGCACCAGTTCCCAGCGCGCGACCTGCTCGGCCAGGGCCGCCAGGGCCTTGTCGGCGGTCTGGTCGATCGGGCGATGCCAGTCCTGGCCCAGGCGCGCATCCTGGGCGATCCAGGTCTCGGCCAGGCGGCTGGGCACCAGCGCCGCCAGTTCGTTGCCCAGCAGCTTGCGCGACAGGCCCTTGGCCCGCAGCAACGTCTGCTGCATCTGGATGTCGGGCGCCAGGTCGATGCGGATCGGCGTGTCGGCGCGCCAGTAGCTCGAGATCTGCAGCACCGCCGGGCCGCTCAGGCCGCGGTGGGTGAACAGCAGGTCTTCGCGGAAACGGGTGCGTTCGCGCTTGCTGCCGGTCTCGATCGCCACCGGCAGCGACAGCCCGGAGAGTTCGGCGAACGGCGCCCATTGCGCCGGGTCGAACACCAACGGCACCAGTGCCGGCCGGGTCTCGACGATGTCCAGGCCGAACTGGCGTGCGATCCGGTAGCCGAAGTCGGTGGCGCCGATCTTCGGGATCGACAGGCCGCCGGTGGCCACGACGACGGCGCGGCTGCGGATCGCGCCCTGGGCGCTGCCCAGCAGGTAACCGTCGCCTTCGGTCGCCAGCGTGTGGATCGGACAGTTCTGCCAGTGCACCACGCCGCCGGCCGCGCATTCGGTCAGCAGCATCGTGATCAGGTCCTGCGCGGAACGGTCGCAGAACAGCTGGCCCTTGTGTTTCTCGTGGTAGCCGATCTCGT
>JBFIDI010000326.1:0-6676 GCA_041581405.1 Burkholderiaceae bacterium | reverse complement strand
TCCCGAACTGCTGCTGCATACCCTTGTATTGACCGAAGATGCCGCCCCGGCCCACGTCTTCGCCCAGCACGACGACGTTGCGGTCGGCCTCCATTTCGCGCGCCAGCGCGCGCACCGCGGCTTCGGCGTAGGTCATCAGCGCCATTGCCCGGCTCCTGTGTTCTGAATATCGGTGAAAGCCTGCGCGGCATCGGGCCAGGGCGCGGCGTCGGCCTGGGCCAGCGCCGTCTCGACCTCGGCGCGTGCCGCCTGTTCGATCGCATCGAGCGTGGCCGCGTCGGCGCCCGCGAGCGCCAGGTACTGCTGGCGCGCGCGCGCGATGGGATCGGTCTTGATGGCCGCTTCGAGTTCGGCCGGATCGCGGTAGGCGGCCGGGTCGACCGACACGTGGCCCTTGACCCGGTAGGTGATGGCATGCAGCAGGCGCGGGCCGCCCCCGCCGCGCACCTCGTCCACCAGCGCCTGCGCCGCGGCGTGCACGGCCAGCACATCGTTGCCGTCGACCTTCCGGCCGGCGATATCCATGCTGGCGGCCCGGGCCGACGCGCCCGCGCCGGCAATCATCGGGCCGCTGGCGGTGGTGGCGCTCCAGCGGTTGTCCTCGCAGACGAACAACACCGGCAAGGTGTAGACCCGGGCCCAGTTCAGGGCCTCGAGGAACGGCCCGCGGTTGATGCCGCCGTCACCGAAGAAACACACGGTGATCGAGTCGCGTTGCTGGAGTTTTTGCGCATGGGCCGCGCCCACTGCGATCGGCAGGCCGGCGGCGACGACGCCGTTGGCGCCCAGCATGCCGACCGAGAAGTCGGCGATATGCATCGAGCCGCCCTTGCCGCCGTTGAAGCCGGTGGCCTTGCCGAACAACTCGGCCATCATGCCGCCCAGGTCGGCGCCCTTGGCCAGCGTGTGGCCGTGGCCCCGGTGCGTGGAGGTGAGGTAGTCGTCGCGCCGCAGGTGGGCACACACGCCGGCGGGCACGGCCTCCTGGCCGGTCGACAGGTGCAGCGGCCCGCGCACCTTGGCGTTGCCCTCGGCCGCCTTGCCATAGACGCTGACGCCGCCCTGGCTGGCCACTTCCGCGGCGTTTTCGAATGCACGGATGCGAACCATCGTGCGGTACAAATCTGCAAGTAGCTGTTTCGGATCGCTCAAGATGTCTCCGACATGACTTTGATCAAACAAGCATTGTATGCAGGCCGACAGGCCGGCCCGGCCCGCGCGCGTCACCCCTGGGACTCGCACCGCCGTGCAGCGAAGCCGCTCGCGAACCGGATTCATCCCGCAGTGCAATATTCTTCAGGCCGGCGCGCGGCGACCCGCACTATGATGGTTCGCTCAGGTCGCCCAGGAACCGCCCACCATGCCAACCGCCACCGCCCCCACCACTCCTCCCGACGCCACCGCGGAACCGTCCGCCCGTGCCCAGCGCCAGCAGGCGGTGGTCCGGGCCTTGCAGGCGGTGCTGCCGGGCGACGCCTTGTTGTGGACGCCCGAGGACACCACGCCCTACGAATGCGACGGCCTGACCGCCTACCGCCAGCGTCCGCTGGTGGTGGCGCTGCCGCAGACCGAGGACGAGGTGCAGGCGGTATTGCAGACCTGCCACCGCATGGACGTGCCGGTGGTCGCGCGCGGGGCCGGCACCGGCCTGTCGGGCGGCGCCATGCCCCACGCGCTGGGCGTCACGCTGAGCCTGGCCAAGTTCAACCGCATCCTCGCACTCGATGCGGACAGCCGCACGGCCGTGGTGCAAAGCGGCGTGCGCAACCTGGCGATCAGCGAGGCGGCGGCGCCGCTGGGCCTGTATTACGCGCCCGATCCGTCGAGCCAGATCGCCTGCACCATCGGCGGCAACGTGGCCGAGAACTCGGGTGGCGTGCATTGCCTCAAATATGGCCTGACGCTGCACAACGTGCGCAAGGTCCGCGGCTACACCATGGCGGGCGACCCCATCACCATCGGCTCGGACGCACTCGACGCCAGCGGCTACGACCTGCTGTCGGTGCTGATCGGCTCCGAAGGCATGCTGGCCGTGATCACCGAGGTCACCGTCAAGCTCGTGCCCAAGCCGCTGCTGGCGCGCTGCATCATGGCCAGCTTCGACGACGTGCGCAAGGCCGGCGACGCGGTCGCGGCGGTGATCGCGGCCGGCATCATCCCGGCCGGACTGGAGATGATGGACAAGCCGATGACGGCCGCGGTCGAGGACTTCGTGCACGCCGGCTACGACCTCAACGCCGAAGCCATCCTGCTGTGCGAGAGTGACGGCACACCCGAGGAAGTGGAAGAAGAGATCGGCCGCATGCGCGAGGTGCTGACCCGCAACGGCGCCGTCGCGATTGCGGTGAGCCGCGACGAGGCCGAGCGGCTGCGCTTCTGGAGCGGGCGCAAGAACGCGTTTCCGGCCAGCGGGCGCATCAGCCCGGACTACATGTGCATGGACTCGACGATTCCGCGCAAGCGGCTGGCCGACATCCTGCTCGCGATCCAGCAGATGGAGAAGAAATACCAGCTGCGCTGCGCCAACGTGTTCCATGCCGGCGACGGCAACCTGCACCCGCTGATCCTGTTCGATGCCAACGACGCCGACCAGCTGCACCGCTGCGAGCTGTTCGGCGCCGACATCCTGGAGACCAGCGTCGCCATGGGCGGCACCGTCACCGGAGAACACGGCGTGGGCGTGGAAAAACTCAACTCGATGTGCGTGCAGTTCAGCGCCGACGAAAACGCGCTGATGCTGGGCGTGAAGGCCGCGTTCGACCCCAAGGGCCTGCTCAATCCGGGCAAGGTCATTCCCACCTTGCAGCGCTGCGCGGAATACGGGCGCGAGCTGGTGCGCGGCGGCGTGCCGAAGAACCCGGCCTTCGCGGACCTGCCGCGGTTCTGAGCGCGGCCCCGGCCGGCCGGGCGCAGGATCCGGCTCAGCCCTTCGGCCTGCGGATACGGCCCTCGCTGTCGGTGAGGCTCAGCAGGTACTGGCCGGCCTCCTCGATGTCGGCGACGACTTCCGACTCGGCCGTGGCCGGGTCGTTGCGACTCAACGCGTCCAGCACGCGGACATGGTGGTCCGTCCCCTTGAGCTGATGCACGTAGTCGGGAATCACGAACGACAAGGCCGGACCGCAGCGCAGCCACAGGCCTTCGATCATTTCGTACAGGACGGGCATGCGTGCCATCCGGTAGATGCCGAAGTGGAACTGCCGGTGCAGGTCCAGGTAGGCATCGAGTTTCCTGTCGGCAATGAGTTCGCGCATCTGCGCCAGTTGCCGGCGCAGCGCGGCCACCCCGGCCTCGTCCGCGTGACGGGCGGCTTCGCGCGCCGCCCGCCCTTCGATCTCGGTGCGCACGATGATCAGCTGGCGCATGGTCTCGGCCCCGACGTCGGGCACGACCGCGGTATTGCGGGGCCCGAGTTCCAGCACCCCGTTGGCCACCAGGCGTGCCACCGCGTCGCGCACGGGCGTGATCGACGTGCCCAGCGTATCGGCCAGTTCGCGCAACACGAGGCGGCCACCGGGTTCGAATTTGCCGGCAAACAGCGCATCGCGCAGCTGCGCGTAGACCTGGTCCCACAGGTGCTCGCGTTCGATAGGTTGCAGCGCGTGTTCCAACGGTTTGTTCATTGCCACGGGGTCTCTGGGTTGGGGTCGCGGCCCCGGCAGGCTCGCCGGATGTCGCATACCGGTTGACAGCATAGCATTACCATTGCATGATGCACGTTGTACGTTATAACAAACACCGATTTGTCGTAGACGTCACCACTGCCACCACTACTACCGAGGAGAAGTTCCGATGAAGTTCGTCAAGACCCTGGCCTGTTCCATTCTGGGCGTCGGCGCCCTGCTGACCAGCCTGACACCGGCCACCGCCGCCGAATACCCCGACCGCGAAGCCCGCTGGGTGATCCCGTGGAATGCCGGCGGCTCCAACGACATCATGGCCCGCTTCCTGCAGCCCCTGCTCGCCAAGCAAGGCCTGAAGGTGGTGATCGAGAACGTGGCGGGCGGCACCGGCGCCATCGGCATGGGGCAGGTCGCCACCGCCCGGCCCGACGGCTACACCATCGGCAACGGCACCAGCTCGACACTGGCCATCATCGCCCAGGGCAAGACGCCGCTGAAGAACGAACAGTTCACCCACATCATCCGGGTCTCGGTCGACCCGCTGATGCTGCTGGTGCCGGGCAAGAGCCCGATCAAGACGCTGGACCAGTTCATGGCCCACATGAAGGCCAACCCGGGCACGGTCACCATCGGCACGCCGGGCGCGAACAACATCAACCACATCTTCGCCGCCATGACCGCCCGCGGCGCCGGCGTGGCCTACCGGCATGTCTCGTACCCGGGCGGCTCCCGGGTCATCTCCGAACTGATGGGCCAGCAGGTGCAGGCCGGTGTGCTCAAGCCCAGCGAGACCATCGAACAGATCAAGTCGGGCGACCTGCGCCCGCTGGGAGTGTTCGCCAACACCCGGCTCGACGTGTTGCCGGACGTGCCGACCTTCAAGGACAAGGGCGTCGACGTGTTCCCGTTCGGCCCGATGGTGCAGATGGCCTACATCGCCGCGCCCGCCGGCATGGACCCGAAGGTGCGCGAGACCCTGACCGCCAAGTTCAAGGCCGCGATCGAAAGCCCGGAGTTCAAGGCCTTCGCGGCCAAGAACGGCTTCCTGATCGACCCGCTCACCGGCGCCGAACTCGACGCGGAAGTCGCCAAGGTGGCCAAGGCCATCGCGGCCGTGGCCGAGCAGACCTTCTCCAAGCCATAAGCCATCAGCTGCCCACGCACGTCCCGCCGGGTCCGGCCCGCGGGATGTCGGCGTGTGCACCCGGGAGATCCATTCCATGCAATCGATTCGTCTGGCCGCCAGCGCCGCAATGATGGTGTTGCTGCTCGGCTTGTCGGCCCTGTTGTTCGGGCCGTCCTTCGCCATGCCGACGGCAGGCGCCTCCATCGGCCTGGGCCGCGGCGCCCTGCCGCAGTTCTGCGTGGTGATGGCCTCGGTGCTGTCGGTGCTCATCTTCGTGCGCGACCTGATCGCCTACCGGCGCAACGGCTCCATCACCGGCCCGGCCGGCCTGGGCGAGTCCGCGGACCCGCGCCGTGTCATCACGCTCGGCGGCATGTCGCTGGTGCTGCTCGTGGCCTTCGTCGTCGCCTGGCAATGGCTGAGTTTCCTGCCGGCGGCGGTCGGCTTCGTCCTGGTCACCAGCCTGCTGCTGTTGCCGCGCGAACGCCGGGGCCCCCGTGCGGTCGGACTCGTGCTGGCCACCAGCGTGTTGTTCGCACTGGGCGTCTGGGCCTTGTTCGTCTACGTCCTGCAAGTGCCGCTGCGCTGACCGCCGGCCGGGAACCCCCACATCACCATGGATGTCTTCACCCACCTGTTCCCCGCGCTGAGCGAAGTGCTCGGCGATCCCTTCGGACTGGCGCTGATCCTGTTCGGCGTCGTGGTCGGCTTCATCTTCGGCGCCACGCCGGGGCTGACCGCCACCATGGGCGTGGCCTTGTTCATTCCGCTCACCTTCCCGCTGGCGGCCGACCTGGCCATCGGCATGATGATCGCGCTGTATTGCGGCTCCATGGCCGGCGGCGCGATACCCGCCATCTTGCTGAACATCCCCGGCACGCCTTCGGCCGTGGTGACCACGCTGGACGGCCATCCGATGGCACGCCAGGGCCATGCGGCCAAGGCCTATGGCTGGGCCCTGGTCGCCTCCATCGTCGGCGGCCTGGTGTCCTGGGTCTGCCTGGTGACTCTGGCGCCGGCACTGGCGCAACTGGCGCTCAAGCTCGGCCCGGCCGAATACGCGGCCACCGCCTTCCTGGCCATGACCATCATCGCGTCCATCGTGCCCGGGCAACTGCTCAAGGGCGCGCTCGCGGTGGTCATCGGCCTGGCGCTGTCGGTCGTCGGCCTGGACCAGATCACCGGCGAAGGGCGCTGGACCTTCGACACGCTGGCGCTGATGCGCGGCATCGACATGATGCCGGCCCTGATCGGCCTGCTGGTGATCCCCGAGCTGCTGTCCTCGATGTTCGAGCGCCATGGCGGGACCCGCCTGCCGTACGACCTGCGCAACTTCCTGCCCACGCTGCGCGAATGGAGCCGCCAGGGCGTGAACAACATCCGCTCGGCGCTGATCGGCGTGGGCGTGGGCATCGTGCCGGCGCTCGGCGGCAGCGTCGGTTCGCTGATCGCCTACGACCAGGCCAAACGCATGGACAAGGACAAGGCGCAATACGGCAAGGGCGCACCCGGCGGCATCGTCGCCTCCGAGGCGGCGAACAACGGTGTCACCGGTGGCGCGCTGATTCCGCTGCTGACCCTGGGCATCCCCGGCGACACCGTCACCGCCATGCTGCTGGGCGGCCTGACGATCCACGGCCTGCAACCGGGCCCGCGCCTGTTCGAGACCAGCGGACCCATCGTCTGGCACATCCTGGCCGCGGTACTCGTGGCCAACGTGCTGATCATCGCGGTCGGCCTGCTGGGTTTCCGCTTCTTCGTGCGCGTGCTCGACGTGCCCCGGCACCTGCTGATTCCGGCGCTGTTCGTGCTGGCAGTCGTCGGAACCTATGCCTTGTCCAACCAGGTCTTCGACGTCATCGTGATGCTGGCCCTGGGGGTGGTCGGTTTCCTGATGCTGCTGGCCAGCATCCCGGTCTACCCGGCG
>JBFIDI010000325.1:0-6685 GCA_041581405.1 Burkholderiaceae bacterium | reverse complement strand
GTCCAGCCGCTCGCGGCGGAACAGGTCCTTGATGGCGCGCACCTGCTTGTCCGGCGCCCGCTGCGACGGCGGCGTCGCACGCGGCTTCAGCCCGGCCCGGCGCAGGTCCACGACCCGCGCGACCCGTTCGTCCAGTTCCCCGGCCGACATGCCCCCGCGTGCACGCAGCTCCAGCAGCGCGATCGCCTCATCCGGCGCGCCGGCATCGAGCAGGGCCTCGAACAGGCTGTTCCAGTAGGTCTCGTTGCCCGGGTCGATCTCCAGCGCCCGGCGAAAGTGCGGCAGGCTGGCCGCAGCCTCCCCCGACTGGTGGTCCAGTGCCGCCAGGTTGTGGTGGGCATCCGGCTGGTCGGGCGCCAGCTCCAGCACCGACTGGTACATCTGACGGGCCGCGGGCAGGTCGCCGGCCCGATGGCTGGCCACGGCCAGTTCCATCGCCTGGCCGACCGCACGCGCCAGCAGCACGCGCAGTCCGTCGGCATCCGGGGATTCGGCCGGCGCCGCAGGGGCTTGCGGGGGGAGGGTCATGGTGGGATTCATTCTGGCAGGCCGGATATCGGATCGCCCGATACACGGCGCACCGCGCAACAGGACACCGGCAGAGCATAGGTCCGGGGCTCGGCCGCGATCAGCCGAAAAGCGCGTTGTTTCATGCGTAATTCCCGAGGGTGGCCCGTGCGCCTCCGCAATACCCTTACATCGACGTCACAAAACCTGACAAGAGACACATCCGTTTGCCGATTCAAGTTTTTGGGCCACTGTTCAGAATCGCACCATGCGATGCAAAGCGATGTCGCGCCACAGAGAGGACACACTCATGACCAACGACCAGATACTTGCCGAGATCCGCGAAGCCAATCTGACTTACCTGATGCTGGCCCAGAACCTGATCCGCTCCGACCGCGCAGAGGCGCTGTTTCGCCTGGGCATGTCGGAGGAGTCCGCCGACCTGATCGCCGACCTGTCGCCGGCACAGATCCTGAAGATCGCATCGGGCAACATGCTGCTGTGTCGCTTCCGCGTCGACGACGACATCGTCTGGAACCTGCTGACCAATCACACCACGAGCAAGGTCAACAACGACGCCACCAGCCGGCTGCATGCCAGCATCCTGATGTCGGGGCGCTTCGCAGAGACCCTGTAAGGGTTCCCTGACACGCAACCATCCACCGGAGAGACCCGACACCATGGCCAGCAAGAGTGTTCTGAACGAATCCCGCGAGATCAGCCGCGCGGTGGCATTGATCCAGCTCGGAGCCCGGCTGCAGGTGCTCGAAAGCGAGACCAGCCTGTCCTACGAACGGCTGCTGCGGCTGTACAAGGAAGTGGCCGGGCGCTCGCCATCGAAGGGGCAGCTGCCCTTCTCCACCGACTGGTTCCTGACCTGGCAACCCAACATCCACGCCTCGCTGTTCCTCAACACCTACGAATACCTGTGCAAGGTCAGCGCGCTGGAGGACATCGACGCGGTGATGAAGGCCTACAAGCTCTACACCGAACAGATCAGCTGCTGCGCCGTCGAGCCCCTGCTGTCGATCACCCGTGCCTGGCGCCTCGTCAAGTTCGTCAACAACCAGATGCTGACCATGACGCGCTGCTCGCGCTGCGGCGGCCACTTCGTGACGGAACCCTACGAAAACGCGCGGCACTTCGTCTGCGGGTTGTGCGAACCACCGGCACGGGCCGGCAAGAGCACGGCCGCCGGCGGCATCCTGCTGCACTGACGGCGCCGTGCCGTCACGGGCCGGACACCGTGAAAACCGCATTAAGGGCCCCATTCGTGGCCCTTTTCGGGTTTTGGGCCCGACGCAGTTACATAGAATGGGTCAACACCATACCGTGCCGATGCTGACCCATCGGTGATGCCTCCCGTACCAGCCCCGCATACATGCTAGTAATCATCGGCTACGTCGTCGCCATGGGGTGCATCTTTGGCGTCTACATCTTCCACGGCGGCAACATCGGCGTCATCCTGACCGCGTTGCCGTTCGAACTGGTCACCATCCTGGGCGCGGCCCTGGGCGCCTTCGTGGTGAACAACCAGCCCAAGGTGCTCAAGGCCACGATCGCGCTGATACCGCAGGCGCTCAAGAGCTCCAAATACACCAAGACGCGTTACCTCGAGTTGATGGCGCTGCTCTACGACATCCTGCAAAAGGCCCGCAAGGAAGGCCTGATGGCGATCGAGAAGGACGTCGAGACCCCGGGCGAATCCGAGATCTTCAACAAGTACCCCACCGTCGGCAGCGACCACCATGTCGTCGAGTTCATGACCGACTACCTGCGCATGATGGTCTCGGGCAACCTCAACGCCCACGAGATCGAGTCGCTGATGGACAGCGAGATCGATACCCACCACCAGGAGGCCCACGCGCCGATCGCCGCCATCGCCCGCCTGGCCGGTGGCCTGCCGGCATTCGGCATCGTGGCCGCGGTGCTGGGCGTGGTCAACACCATGGGTTCGGTCGGACAACCGCCGGCGGTGCTGGGTGGCATGATCGCCTCGGCACTGGTCGGAACCTTCCTGGGCATCCTGCTGGCGTACGCCGTGGTCGAGCCGCTCGGCGGCCTGCTGGAACAGAAGTCCGAGGATGCCAGCAAGGAGTTGCAGTGCATCAAGACCACCTTGCTGGCCAGCATGCAGGGTTACAACCCGGCCACCGCGATCGAGTTCGGCCGCAAGGTGCTGTTTTCGACCGAACGCCCGAGCTTCATCGAGCTCGAGGCCCATGTGCGTGGCAAGAAATGACGCAGCGGCGACAATGACGGCTTCGTAGCCGTTCCAACGACATGGCCACCGACGCCAAGAAACTCCAGCCGATCATCATCAAGCGGGTCAAGAAGACCGGCCATGCGGCGCACGGCGGAGCCTGGAAGATCGCCTACGCCGACTTCGTGACCGCGATGATGGCGTTTTTCCTGCTGATGTGGCTGCTGGGCTCCACGTCCGAAGGCGACAAGAAGGGCTTGTCGGATTATTTCTCGTCCCCGCTGAAGGTCTCGATGCTCGGCGGCAGCGGCGCCGGCGCCAGCGACAGCGTGATCCAGGGCGGTGGCGCCGACCTGACCAGGGTCAGCGGCCAGAACCGGACCGGCGACCCGAACGATCCGATCGCCCGCAAGGCGGCCGCCGACGCCATGAAGGCGGAACTGGCCCGCCAGGATTCGCGCCGGCTGGCCGCGCTCAGCGACAAGATCAGCTCGGTGATCGCCAACAATCCCAAGCTGGCCGAGTTCAAGGCCCAGATCCGGCTCGAGATCACACCCGACGGGCTGCAGATCCAGATCGTCGACGACCAGAACCGGCCGATGTTCGACGTCGGCAGCGCGCTGGTGAAGGTCTACATGCGCGACATCCTGCGCGAGATCGGCTCCGCCCTCAACGGCGTCGAGAACAAGATCAGCCTGGACGGCCACACCGACCGCAGTCCGTACGGCAGCGGCGAACGCGGCTACAGCAACTGGGAACTGTCGTCCGACCGCGCCAATGCGTCGCGCCGCGAACTGGTCGCCGCCGGCATGCCGGACGACAAGCTGGCGCGGGTCACCGGCATGGCCTCGAGCAACCTGCTCGAGCCGGACCAGCCCTTCGCCCCGGTCAACCGCCGCATCAGCATCCTGGTGATGACCAAGGAGGCCGAGGAGCGCCTGCTCGGCGGCAAACGCACACCGGTCGAGATCGTGGCGCCGGCGGCGCAGCCGGCAGCCTCCGCGCCCGGGCGCTGAACCCGGGCCGACGCAACGCTACGGCGATAATGCCGTCCATCCAACCCGAAATTTTGCTCCATGGCATCTGAACTTCGCTTCCTGGTGGTCGACGATTTCTCGACCATGCGGCGGATCGTGTGCAATCTGCTCAAGGACAGCGGGTTCACCGAAACCGAGGAAGCCGAGGACGGCCAGGCCGCACTGACGAAACTGCGCAGCGGCAAGTTCGACTTCGTCGTGTGCGACATCAACATGCCGAACGTCAACGGCCTGCAGATGCTGGCCGAGGTCAAGAAGGACCCCAACCTCAAGCACATCCCGGTGCTGATGGTCACCGCCGAGGCCCGCAAGGAGGACATCCTGCTGGCGGCGCAACTCGGCGCGGCCGGCTACGTGGTCAAGCCGTTCACCAAGGCCGTTCTCGAGGAAAAGGTGATCTACATCCTCAAGAAGCTGGGCCTGCATCCGAGCTGAACGCGCGCTCGCGCGATGCGCAGGCCCAGGGCCGTCGGCGCCGGCCGAAGTGACCGGTCAACGACCGGCTTTTCGGGCTTTAGTTTGCGCATCGACTGATGACAATCGTGGGAACGCCACTTCCCACGCACCATGGAATCGAACAGCCAGGACCGCAACCTGCCGGCCACCGAGCGCAAGCTGCGCAAGGCGGTCGAAGACGGGCAGGTAACCCGGTCCCAATACCTGTCGCACCTGGCGGTGCTCGGGGTCGGCGCGGTTGCCGTGGTCGCGCTTGCGCCGCTGATGCTGGACCGGCTCCAGCTGCACATGGCGCGCCAGCTCTCGTTCGACGCGGCCGCGGTGCGTGAACCCCAGGACATGATCAGCCGCCTGCAGGACATGTCCCTGTCCAGCCTGATGGGCTGCGTGTTGTTCGCCTCCATCGTCATGACCGCCGTCGTGCTGAGCAACATCTCGGTCGGCGGCTGGGTCCGCTCGACCAAGCCCATCATGCCCGACCTCAGCCGCATCAATCCGCTCAAGGGATTTGGGCGCATGTTCACCAAGGACAAGCTGACCGAGGTGGGCAAGATGCTGGCCATCGTCATCGTGCTGGCCACCATCGGCATCGTCTACCTCGCGCGTACGATACAACCGGTCGCGTCGCTGGTGATGCAGCCTTCGGTGGCCGCGCTGCAGTACATGGGCGACTGGTTGACCACCGGCATGGGCTTCATGCTGCTGCTGATGCTGGTCGTGGCCGCCATCGACGTCCCGTTGCAAAAGTTCCTGCACAAGTCGCGGCTCAAGATGTCGCACCAGGAGTTCAAGCAGGAACACAAGGAGTCCGACGGCAACCCCCATGTCAAGGGTCGCCAGCGCCAGCGCCAGCGCGAGTTGTCCCAGAGCGGCAGCGTGGCGGCCGTGCCCAAGGCGGACTTCGTGGTCATGAACCCGACGCACTACGCCGTGGCGATCCGCTACGACGACAAGACGATGAGTGCGCCCCAGGTGATCTCCAAGGGCGCCGACCTGCTGGCCATGCGTATCCGCGACCTGGCCCGTGCCAATGCCATTCCGGTGCTGCAGTCGCCGATGCTGGCACGCGCCCTGTATGCCAACGCCGAGATCGGCCAGGACATTCCGACCACGCTGTATACCGCCGTCGCCCAGGTGCTGGCCTATGTGTACCGGCTCAAGGCCGCGCTGCGCGGCGAGGCGCCGATGCCCGGTGACCCGCCCGAGCCGGAGGTGCCGGCCGAACTCGATCCGCTGCGCCGCGCCACGACCGCGGCGACCCGGCCGTGAACCCCATGCTCGCCAGCCTGCAGCGCTCGCTCGGCCCGTACACGGACTTCGCCAAGGGCGCGGCCGCGCCCATCCTGGTGATCGCCGTGCTGGCGATGATGGTGCTGCCGCTGCCGCCGGCGCTGCTGGACGTGTTCTTCACCGTCAACATCGCGATCGCGCTGATGGTGATGATGGTCGCCGCCTACATGCTGCGCCCGCTGGATTTCGCGGCCTTCCCCGCCGTGCTGCTGCTCACGACCCTGCTGCGCCTGTCGCTGAACGTGGCGTCCACGCGCGTGGTGCTGATGGAGGGCCACTCCGGCCCCGGCGCCGCGGGTGCGGTGATCGAGGCCTTCGGCCATTTCCTGATCGGCGGCAACTTCGGCGTCGGCCTGATCGTGTTCCTGATCCTGGTCGTGATCAACTTCGTCGTCATCACCAAGGGCGCCGAGCGCATCGCCGAGGTGTCCGCGCGTTTCGCGCTCGACGCGATGCCGGGCAAGCAGATGGCGGTGGATGCCGACCTCAACGCCGGCACCATCGACGAGAAGGAAGCCAAGCGCCGGCGCGCCGAGGTGTCCGAGGAGGCCGACTTCTACGGCTCGATGGACGGCGCCTCCAAGTTCGTGCGCGGCGACGCCGTGGCCGGCATCCTGATCCTGCTGATCAACCTGATCGGCGGCTTCGCCGTCGGCATGCTGCAACACGGGCTGAGCGCCGGCCAGGCCGCCGACAGCTACATCCTGCTGGCCGTGGGCGACGCGCTGGTGGCGCAGATCCCCGGGCTGCTGATCTCGGTGGCCGCCGCCATGGTGGTCTCGCGCGTGGGCAAGGAACACGACCTGGGACGCCAGATCGTGCGCCAGATGTTCGTCTCGCCGCGCGTGCTGGGCATCGCCGCCATGATCCTGTTCGTGCTCGGCGTGATCCCGGGCATGCCGCACACGGTGTTCCTGTCGGTCGCCGCCGTCCTGGCCTACGGCTCATGGCTGCTGGCCCACCAGCCGCCGCCGGCCGAGCCGCAGGCGCCCGCCGACGCCGCGCCGGCCAGCGACGGCGAGGCCAGCTGGGACGACCTGCAACCGGTCGACCAGCTCGGCCTGGAACTGGGGTACCGGCTGATCGCGCTGGTCGACAAGACGCGCCAGGGCGACCTGCTCAACCGCATCAAGGGCGTGCGCAAGAAATTTGCGCAGGAAGTCGGCTTCCTGCCGCCGGCCGTGCACGTGCG
>JBFIDI010000324.1:0-6713 GCA_041581405.1 Burkholderiaceae bacterium | reverse complement strand
CTTGTTGATGTGCTGGCCGCCGGCGCCGCTGGCGCGGAAGGTGTCGGTGCGCACATCGGCCGGATTGATCTCGATCTCGATCGAGTCGTCGATCTCCGGGTAGACGAACACGCTGGCGAAGCTGGTGTGGCGCCCGCCCGAGGAGTCGAACGGCGACTTGCGCACCAGCCGGTGCACGCCGGTCTCGGTGCGCAGCAGGCCGAACGCGTATTCGCCCTCGACCTTGATCGTCGCACCCTTGATGCCGGCGGTGTCGCCGGGGGACTCGTCCTCGATGGTGGTCGAAAAACCCTTGCGTTCGGCGTAGCGCAGGTACTGGCGCAGCAGCATGCTGGCCCAGTCGCAGGCCTCGGTGCCGCCGGCGCCGGCCTGGATGTCGATGAAGCAGTTCAGCGGGTCGGCCGGCTTGTTGAACATGCGCAGGAACTCGAGTTTCTCGATCTCCGCCGCCAGCTTGGCGGTGTCGCGCTCGATCTGCAGCAGGCTGTCCTCGTCACCCTCGTCCTTGCTCATCTCGTAGAGCTCGGAGTTGTCGGCCAGCTCGGTCGTGAGCCGGCTCAGCGACAACACGACGGAGTCGAGCGACTTCTTCTCGCGCCCGAGTTCCTGGGCCTTCTTGGGGTCGTTCCAGACCGCGGGGTCTTCCAGCGAGGCGTTGACCGTCCTCAGGCGTTCGGCTTTGGCATCGTAGTCAAAGATACCCCCGTAACTCTTGGGTGCGCTCCGACAGGTCCTCGAGTTGGGTGCCGATCTGGTTGATGTGTACTGCGTCCATGGTGCTTGTCCTGGTTGGGGAAATGTCGAAACAACCGGGCATTTTCTCACGCCCCATCAGGTGCCCAGAAACGGCTCCAGCAACGCGGCCAGTTGCCCGGGCTGGTCGTGGTGCAGCATGTGGCCGGCATCGTCGACGACCGCGATCCGGCAGTCGGGCACCGACTGCAGCCGCTCGTGGTAGAGCTCGCGGGTGAATCGGCCCTTCCACCACTGCCACATCGCGTCGTCCGACGCCTCCACGGCCAGCAGCGGCATCGTGATGCGCTTGTAGATCTCCAGCAACTCGTCCACGCGCAGCAGCTGGGCGTTGACGATCTTGTGCGCCGGGTCGCCCAGGATCTCCCACTGTCCCTGGGCGTTCTCGCGTGCCCAGTGGCCGGCCAGCCACTCGGCCTTGTCGCGACCGGCCGGGTCGCGCGCCAGCCGCGGGTTGGTCTTGGCCAGGCGCCGCGCCACGCCGTCCACGGTGTCGTAGGGCCGCAGCGCCAGTTCGCCGCGCTGGTGTTTCTTCAGCTGGTCCAGCCAGTCGGCATACCGGCCGGGCGCCTGCGCCGGTTCGGTGGCGGGGCCGCCGAATCCCTCGAGGTTGACCAGGCGGCGCACCCGTTCGGGCCGGATGCCGGCATAGAACATCGCCACGTTGCCGCCCAGGCTGTGGCCGACCAGGTCGATCGGCGTCTCGGACGAGAAGTGGTCGACCAGGAGTTCCAGGTCGGCGATGTAGTCGGGGAACCAGTAGTTGTCCACGCCGCCGCCGTCGGTGTCGCCGTAACCGCGCCAGTCCGGTGCGATGATGAAGCGGTCCCGCACGAAGGTGTCGGACAAGGCGTCGACGACGAACTGGAACGAGGCGGCCACGTCCATCCAGCCGTGCAGCAGCACCAGGGGAGCCTGGCCGGGCGCGGGTTCACCCCAGCAGCGGACGTTGTATTGCAGGCCGCGGATGGGCACGCGCACGCAGCGCGAAGGTCGTTTGACTTGGTACATTACGGCGATCATAAGGAGGCAAGGCGTGGCACGCAGTCAACTGAAGGACAGGGCGCCGGCAGCGCTGGAGCACGACCATTACGCGGCCATGCATGGCGCATTCGGCTGGCACGTGCCGGAGCGCTTCAACATGGCGCAGGCCTGTTGCGGGCGCTGGGCGGGCCGCGGCGACGCCGCCAGCCGGGTCGCGGTGGTGGCCGACGGGACCGGGCTGACACCGGTGACCTGGTCGTACGCGCAGCTGCAGCAGGCGGCCAACCGGCTGTCCAATGCGCTGGCGGTGCTGGGGGTGGAGCAGGGCGACCGGGTCGCCATCGTGTTGCCGCAGCGTTTCGAGACCGCGGTGGCCTACATGGCGGTGCTGCAGCTCGGCGCGGTCGCGATGCCGTTGTCGATGTTGTTCGGCCCCGAGGCGCTGGAGTTCCGCCTGCACGACAGCGAGGCGGTGGTCGCGATCTGCGACGCCGCGGCCATCGATGCGCTGGAGTCGGTGCGCGAGAACTGCCCGCTGCTGCGCAACGTGATCCGGGTCGGCGAGCGGGCCGGCGACCGCAACCCCGGCTACGAGGCCGTGCTCGAGCAGGAGTCGGACCGATTCACGCCCTGCGACACCCGGGCTGACGAGGCCGCGGTGCTGATCTATACCAGCGGCACCACCGGGCAACCCAAGGGTGCGCTGATCGCGCACCGCGGCCTGATCGGCAACCTCAGCGGTTTCGTGTGCAGCCAGAACTGGTTCGGCTTCGACCCGCTGCGCCCCGGCTCGGACTCGAAGGCGGTGTTCTGGTCGCCGGCCGACTGGGCCTGGACCGGCGGCCTGATGGACGCCTTGTTGCCCACGCTGTATTTCGGCCGGACCATCGTGGCCTGGAACGGCCGCTTCAGCCCGCAGTCCGCGTTCGAGCTGATGGAGCGCCATGCGGTGACGCACAGCTTCATCTTCCCGACCGCGCTCAAGGCGATGATGAAGGCTTATCCCGAGCCTGGCAAGCACTTCCGGCTGGGGCTGCAGGCCATCATGAGCGCCGGCGAGGCGGTCGGCGACGCGGTGTTCGACTATTGCCGCGACCGGCTCGGCGTCGTCGTCAACGAGATGTTCGGCCAGACCGAGATCAACTACATCGTCGGCAACTGCACCATGAACGACCAGCGCGCCGGCGGTGTCGGCTGGCCCGCCAAGCCCGGCAGCATGGGCAAGGGATACCCCGGCCACCGGGTCATGGTCATCGACGAGGCGGGGCAGGAATGCCCGGTCGGCGTGCCGGGTGACGTGGCGGTGAACCGCTACGACGTGCACGGCCAGCCGGATCCGGTGTTTTTCCTGGGTTACTGGAAGAATCCGGCCGCCACCGCGGCCCGGTTCACCGGCGACTGGTGCCGCACCGGCGACCTGGCCACGCGTGACGCCGACGGTTATCTCTGGTACCAGGGCCGCGCCGACGACGTGTTCAAGGCCGCCGGTTACCGCATCGGGCCGGGCGAGATCGAGAACTGCCTGGTCAAGCATCCGGCGGTGCTCAACGCCGCCGTCGTGCCCAAGCCCGACCCGGAGCGTGGCGCGCTGGTCAAGGCCTACGTGGTGCTGGCGCCGGACGTCGCCGCGCAGCGCCGGGCGCAGCCGGGCCCGGACGTCGACGAGCGCCTGGTCGCCCAGTTGCAGGCCCACGTGCGCGGCAAGCTCGCGCCCTACGAATATCCCAAGGAGATCGAGTTCGTCACCGAGCTGCCGATGACCACCACCGGCAAGGTGCAGCGGCGCGTGTTGCGCTTGCAGGAGGAGGCGCGGGCGAAGGCGCGAACGGGCGTCTAAACTCGGCTTTCATACGATGAATGGGGATCCGATGAACAAAGTCCGGCTCGGTCACAGCGACCTGCATGTCACGCCCATCTGCCTGGGCACGATGACCTTCGGCGAACAGGTGTCGGAGCCCGACGCCCACGCCATCATGGACCGCGCCTTCGAGCGCGGCATCGATTTCCTGGACACCGCCGAGATGTATTCGGTGCCCACGCGCGCGGCGACCTACGGCGCGACCGAGGCCATCATCGGCCGCTGGCTCAAGGCGCGTCCGGGCCTGCGCGACAAGCTGGTGATCGCGTCCAAGGTGGCCGGCCCTTCGCGCGGCATGGACTGGGTGCGCGAGGGTCCGGGCATGACACCCGACGACATCCGCCGCTCCTGCGACAAGAGCCTCGAGCGGCTGCAGACCGACGTCATCGACCTGTACCAGATCCACTGGCCCGAGCGCCACGTGCCCTCGTTCGGCTCGACCTATTACGACCCCGCCAAGGAGCGCACGGCCACGACGATCCACGAACAGCTCGAGGCCCTGTCCGGGCTGGTCAAGGCCGGCAAGCTGCGCCAGATCGGCCTGTCCAACGAGACGCCGTACGGCGTGCACGAGTTCGTGCGGCTGGCCGAGCAACACGGCCTGGCGCGCGTGGTGTCGATCCAGAACCCGTATTGCCTGATCAACCGCAGCTACGACAACAACCTGGACGAGACCTGCCACCGGCTGGGCGTGTCGCTGCTGGCGTATTCGCCGCTGGGTTTCGGCCTGTTGACCGGCAAATACGACGCCAGCGGTATCGAGGGGCCCGATGCGCCGAAGGGCGCGCGTATTTCCAGCTATGAATCGGTGCGCAAGCAGCGCTGGGGACGGCCGCAAGCGCTGGCCGGCGCGCGGCGCTACAACGCGCTGGCGCGTGAACACGGCCTGAGCCCGGCGCAGATGGCGCTGGCCTTCTGCTACACCAACTGGCGGGTGGCCAGCACCATCATCGGCGTCACCAGCGTGGCCCAGCTCGACGAATGCCTCGATGCCTGGGGCACGAGCCTGTCGCCCGAGCTGCTGGCCGCGATCGACGCCATCCGGTGGGAGCTGCGCGACCCGGCACAGTGATGGCGAAGAAGGCACACGTCAGCGAGACGCCGGCCACCGCGCTGCTGCGCGCGCACGGCGTGGCGTTCACCGAGCATCCCTACGAATACCTCGAACACGGCGGGGCCCAGCACAGCGCCGAGGTGCTGGGCGAGGACCCGTTCGCCGTGGTCAAGACGCTGGTGATGCAGGACGAGCGGGCCCGGCCGCTGCTGGTGCTGATGCACGGCAACCGCAAGGTCAGCACGCGCAACCTGGCGCGGCAGATCGGCTGCAAGTCGGTCGAGCCGTGCGCCGTCGAGGTGGCGAACCGGCACAGCGGCTACCTGGTGGGCGGTACCTCGCCGTTCGGCACGCGCAAGCAGATGCCGGTCTACATCGAGCAGACCATCCTGGAGCTGCCGCGCATCCTGATCAACGGCGGGCGACGGGGTTTCCTGGTCGGCCTGGCGCCCGAGGTGTGCGTGCGCCTGCTCGGTGCCAGGCCGGTATCGTGCGCGCTGGCAGAATGACGCCAGAACGGCGCCGACCCGGCCGCTGCGGAGACATTGACTGATGGACGCTTCCAACCCCTTGTGGCCCGTGCTGGCGGTGCTCGCCGCCTACCTGGTCGGCTCCTTGTCGTTTGCCGTGATCGTGAGCCGCCTGATGGGGCTGAACGACCCGCGCACCTATGGCAGCAAGAATCCGGGGGCGACCAACGTGTTGCGCTCGGGCAGCAAGCCGGCCGCCGTGGTGACCCTGCTGCTGGACGGAGCCAAGGGCTGGTTGCCGGTGGCGCTGATCGGCTGGTACGGCAAGCCCTACGGCATGCTCGAGGGCACGATGGCGATGGCCGGCCTGGCCGCCTTCCTGGGGCACCTGTTCCCGGTGTTCTTCCGGTTCCAGGGCGGCAAGGGCGTGGCCACGGCGCTGGGCGTGTTGCTGGGTTTCAACTGGATGCTGGGCCTGGCGGCTGCGGCCAGCTGGCTGGTGATCGCCTTTTTCTTCCGCTATTCGTCGCTGGCCTCGCTGGTGGCCGCGGTGTTCGCGCCGGTGTATTACATCTTCGGCGACGGCGTGGCCTGGTACCTGGACAAGAGCCTGCTGCTGGCCATGGTGGTGATGGCCCTGCTGCTGGCCTGGCGCCATGCGGCCAACATCAACCGCCTGCTCAAGGGCACCGAATCGAAGCTGGGGGCTAAGAAGGCCTGACGGCAGCCTCCTCACATTCAGGCCCCCACGGAACTGGCTCTGCCAGGCCGTAGGGGGGGCGTCCATTACCTATGCCTGCTGCGCCGCGTAGGCGCCCAGGCGCAGGATCAGGTGGTGGTTGAGCCGCACCCGCACCAGCGCGGTGGCCAGTGCCGCGCGGATCTGCGGGCTGCCGTGCGCCGTGCGGTGCAGGCGCGGCTGGCCGACCATCAGGCCTTCCTCGTTGAGCACGATGGCCACGTGGGGATGGTTGGGCTTGCGCGAGCGGCGCATCACCACCGCGACCTCGTCGTTGTCGAGCCGCACGAAGGTGCCCGGCGGGCACAGGCCGACGGCGCGCACCAGCGCATGGCCGATCTCGTCTCCCTGCTCGCCGGCGTCGCTGATGATGGAGCGCACCGAATCGGTGGCGCTGCGACCGGCCCGTGACTTGCGCGGACTGATCATCGCGCCGTAGCGATCCACGGTGCGCACGATGCGCGCGAGCCGATCGACCGGCGTCAGCGTGGCCAGCGGCTTGTTGTCGGTGATCTCGTCGTGGTGGTGCGCGACGATGTCCAGCCACAAGGCATCGCGGATGCCGAGTGCGGACAGGATGTCGCGGCCCAGCGCCGAGTGTGCGTCGATGCCGGCCTGCTGGTCGGGCGTGGGGCGTTCGAGCTGGCTGGCGAGTTCGTCCTGCAGCGCGGTCATGCCGATGTTCATCGTCAGTGCGGCATGCACCATGGAGTCGCGTTCGTCCTGCGGCAGGCCGAGTTCGGCGCCGATCAGGTGGGCCAGCACCGCGCACACCAGCGCGTGCGAGGCGCTGTAGCCCACCGGCGAGTTGGTCGCCAGCTGGAACAGCAGGTACAGCCCGACATCGGTGTCGCG
>JBFIDI010000323.1:0-6742 GCA_041581405.1 Burkholderiaceae bacterium | reverse complement strand
TGGATTTACTCAAGAGATTGAAACCTGACTCGATAAGGGTCATGACCCTGATGCGAAGCGATTGGCCTGCGGACGGCAGCGGCAGGATTACGACGCCTCTGTCCAAGGGTCCAGGGCTTTATGATTGGAATGCGCTGGACCTGTTGATTCGTAGCATCGTGGCCATAGGGGCCGAGCCATATTTGGCTCTGGGCTTCGGCCCACCAAGTTGGATTTCCGGTGCCTCGTCGATATTGGATCGGCGCCCGCCGCTTCCAGAACGCCTAGACGACTACGCCGACCTTATGGCAACAATTGTCCACCGATACGCTGTTGAAAAAGGATGGACGATCAAGCGAGTGACGATTGACAACGAGCCGGAGAACGTAGGATATGCCATTGACGATTACATCAAACTTGTTAGATTAGCCAAGCTGAAAATTAAAGAGCGCGCACCTGGGGTTCAAGTTGGGGGGCCGGCGACGGGCTATGCTATGTGGCCACAACCAGCGGCAAGACCTTTGAGTTTCTTTGAATCGACCTCGATTTTCGCCAAAAGCGACACACCATTCGATTTTTTTGATTGGCACATATATTCCACCTCGACTGATACGGTAATGAGGACCGTCCAGGCGGTCCGAACTGTGTATGGCAATTCAATGCCACTCGTGATTAGCGAACTCAACAGAGATTGGCGTTATTCGGGACCGTCTCGCGATATGTCGCGCGAGAATAATACTGCCTGGGAGTCTGTTGCTTGGCTTGCCTACTTGTTCGATCAGTTGCAACGCGCGGGCATTGACCAAGTCTTCTACTTTGCTTGGCGGGAGGCTACTTTGGGTTTGATTGATGCGCGCTCGCGAGTCATTCGGCCAAATTACTATTTGCTCGCGGCCATGACAAATTTGATTGGGCGAAAACGTGTAGTCGCCACTTCATCACACCCTGCGATTGGAATAGTAGCAACCAAAGACGATTCAAAAGTTTCCGCACTGGTTTACAACATGGCGGCTACAGACGTACATGTTTCGGTCAAAGGCGCAGACCTAGTGCCACGGTTCTACTTTGGGAGGAAAACATACCTGGGTCGAGACAGCGCCGATGTGAACCTCATCGCGGAACAGGCCGACTTGGGTGTACCTGAGGAAACGAGATCCAGTGAAAATACTTTGCGGGTCCCCGCCGGAGGCTTCTTGGTGTTGACCAATTGAGCCGGATCGTTTTCTTTCTCAGTACTTTGACCCTGCATTCACAATAGATGCGCTTTAGCGCATCGCAATGCATTTGCGAAAGACTCCATGACCAAGGTAGATTGGCATTCTGAATGCCAACCATCGTCGGTGAAGATTCCACCGAAGTCTCGACTAGTTTGCTGTCAAGGCAGGGCCCTTGGTTTTTTGGGCAATGTTGACCATGTACCAGTCTGAGGGGATTGTCCACCCCAGTTCCAAGACCATACTGGCTTTCAAATAGGTCCACATCCAAGTTTTCTCCATCAAGCTGTCCTCTACAACAACGCGTCGAACTTTCCTGACGCATCAGGCTTTCGGCCCATGACGAACTGGAAATCGTAGTTCTAAACGGCTGTATCTGGAGCGATGCGAAGCAGGCGTTCATACGACCAATGGCAGAGTCGCTTGACTCGGCATCGATGTGCCAGCGTCGATCCTCGCAATCCGTCAGCCCAACTACACCGCCGAGACTCTCTCCGGTCTCATACTCGCGGCGCCGGAAGCAGTCGCTCCGGATCCATGCCGCGCAGCCAACTGCAATGGCGACACCGCCGGCCAAATCGGGTTATGGTCAGTACCTGCTGCGGCTGCTCGCAGAAAAGTTGGGAGCCCGATGAAAATCACGCCTTGCGTCATTCCCGATGTGTTGTTGCTGGAGCCTCGCGTCTTCGGCGATGAACGCGGCTTTTTCCTGGAGAGCTTCAACCAGCGGCAGTTTCAGGCCGCCACCGGCCTCGACCTGCATTTCGTGCAGGACAACCACTCGCGTTCGGCCAGGAACGTGCTGCGCGGGCTGCACTACCAGTCGCAGCAACCCCAGGGCAAGCTGGTGCGCGTGGTGTCGGGGGAAATCTTCGATGTGGCCGTCGATATCAGGCCGGGTTCACCGACCTTCGGCCGGTGGACCGGCGAAGTGCTCAGCGCCGCCAACAAGCGCCAGTTGTGGATTCCGCCGGGTTTGGCGCATGGTTTCCTGGTGTTGTCCGATTCCGCCGATTTTCTGTACAAGACCACCGACTACTACGCCCCGGAGCACGAGCGCTGCATTGCGTGGAACGACCCGACGCTGGCGATCGAATGGCCACTGGCGGGCCGTTCGCCGATTCTGTCCGCCAAGGACCAGGCCGGCATGTCGCTGCAAGACGCGGTGGCGCAATAGAGCTGCCGCCAGGCGCAGGCACCGAAAGAATGCTGCGCCGCACCATTCCTGATCGATTGCACCGATATCACGCAGGATATTGACCTGCCGTGTGGCCGCACGCGTGACTGCTGCCAGGCCCGAACGCAGGTCAGGCCCGGCAAACCGAGCGCTGGCGCGGCTTGCCGGCCAGCAGACTGGATGTGGCACAAGTATTGCTGCTCGCCTGTGCAAGTGCAGTCACACAAGACCGGGAGGGAGGTGCCATGTCGACCATCGTCGTCCGTGCGGGAGTATGGCTTGTCTTGCTGGCGGCCAACGCCGCCAGCGGAGCCAGCATGCCTGTGGAAACGTCAACGCGACAGCAGGAACTGATCGTCGCCGCAGTGAGCCTGCCCGCCGCGCCACCGTTGCGGCCAGGCTTCGAGGCCCGGGCTTCGTCGACACCAGGCGCTCCTGGAGCGGGCCTTCAGAAAGTCGCCCAACGATCGACGGTGACCGACGCGGCCGACGCTTCGGATCGGTCCGGCATGGGCATGGTGATGCTGATTTCCCTGGCCATGCTTGCGACGGTGATCGTCAAGGGCAGCAGGTCGTAAGGCGCCGCGATCGGGCTGTGAAGCGGGATGGCCTGGAACAGGCCCGACGCGCTACCGGTCGCCCGCCGCTTGGGAGGCGGCGAGCGAGACGCCCAGCCGGGCCGGCACCACCGGCCGGCAGGCCCGGGCCAGTGCGCACAACTCCTCGAAATGCCGCATGAAGCCGTTGTCGCCCGACTGCACGCGATGATGCCGTACCCATGGCTCGCAGGCCTCCCAGCCCGTGACCACGGCTTGATGCCAGCTGCGCAGGAACAGGTTGGCGTCGAACAGCCGCCCTTCGATCAACACGCCCACCAGGTCGAACTGGCGCGCCACGGTGTGCGCGGCATGCAGGTCGGCCGCGTCCCATCGATCCGGCGGCAGCGATGCCCGGCCATCGCGCGCCATGGCCCGCATGTGTTCGCGCGCGGCCAGGCCGTCGGGTGCGTTGAGCGTGTCGCTGACCCGCACGAAGGCTTCGAGGTCGATGGCGCGTGTCGCCTGCTCCAGTTGCCGCGTGCCCTCCTCCAGCTGGCGGCGCTGCAACACCACGGTGACCAGCAGCACGAGAAAGCCACAGAAGCTCAGGATCGGGTTCAGCGTGCCGCCGAAATAGTCGCCCAGTTGGCCCAGCGCCGCGGCGCGAGACTGGATGTCGGCACCGTGCAGCCACTCGCTGTGCAGGGCCCAGCGCCCGCCCAGCACCAGGTCGTGGTAAGTGATGCTGACCAGCGCTATGGACGCAACGATGACGAGCAGGATGGCGGCCGCCACGAGCAGCGCCAGGCTGGTCCAGCGTTGGGTGCGCTGCCGGGAGTTCATGGGGCGCGATATTGCCACGGGACGCGGGGGCGGCCAAGCGGTTTCTTGCGCCACGGGGCCCGGGGTCGCAGGCCGATGGCCATGCCTTAGCATTGACACTTGTCGACCGGGCGACCCATCGATGTCGCCCTTGGCCTGCACGCTCCAACACGCATCACACCATGACCATTCTCGTTACCGGCGGAGCCGGATTCATCGGCAGCAACTTCGTGCTCGACTGGCTGGCCCAGTCGGACGAAACCGTTGTCAACCTCGACCTGCTCACCTATGCCGGCAACCTGCAGAACCTCGCGGCGCTGCAGACCGACCCGCGCCATGTGTTCGTGCAGGGCGACATCAAGGACGGCCCCATGGTCGACACCTTGCTGGCCCTGCACAAGCCGCGCGCCATCGTCAATTTCGCGGCCGAATCCCACGTGGACCGCTCCATCCATGGCCCGGGCGACTTCATCCAGACCAATATCGTGGGCACCTTCCACCTGCTGGAGTCGGTGCGTGCGCACTGGGTGCACATGGACGCGGCGTCGCGCGCGGAGTTCCGGGTGCTGCATGTGTCGACCGACGAGGTGTACGGGTCCTTGCCCGCGGGTGCGCCGGCGTTCACCGAGTCGCACCGCGTGGAGCCCAACAGCCCGTATTCGGCGTCCAAGGCGGCCAGCGACCATCTGGTGCGTGCCTACCACCACACCTACGGCCTGCCGGTGCTGACGACGAACTGCTCGAACAACTACGGCCCGTTCCAGTTCCCCGAAAAACTGATCCCGCTGATGATCGTCAACGCACTGGCCGGCAAGCCCCTGCCGGTATACGGCGACGGCCAGCAGATCCGCGACTGGCTGTACGTGACCGACCATTGCACGGCGATCCGGCGGGTGCTCGAGGCCGGCCGCCTGGGCGAGACCTACAACGTGGGCGGCTGGAACGAGATGCCGAACCTGGACATCGTGCACACCGTGTGTGCGCTGCTCGACGAGATGCGCCCGCGCGCCGACGGCAAGCCCTACAAGGAACAGATCAGTTTTGTCACCGACCGGCCCGGCCATGACCGGCGCTACGCGATCGACGCGCGCAAGATCGAGCGGGAACTGGGCTGGAAACCGGCCGAGACCTTCGCCACCGGCATCCGCAAGACGGTGTCGTGGTACCTGGAACACCAGGAATGGGTGAGCAACGTGCAGAGCGGCGGCTACCGCCAGTGGCTGGACAAGCACTACGGAACCCAGATCAGCGTATGAAGATCCTGCTGCTCGGGCGCGACGGTCAGCTCGGCTGGGAACTGCAGCGCAGCCTGAGCGTGCTGGGCGACGTGGTGGCGATCGGCAGGGATGCCGCGACAAACCCGGACGGCCTGTGCGGCGATCTGCTCGACCTGCCCGGCCTGGCCGACACCGTGCGCAGGGTCGGACCCCGGGTGATCGTCAACGCGGCGGCCTATACCGCGGTGGACCAGGCCCAGACCGAGCCGGACACCGCACGCGCCGTCAACGCGACCGCCCCCGCCCTGCTGGCGCGCGAGGCCCGCGCACTCGGCGCCTGGCTGGTGCATTATTCGACCGACTACGTATTCGATGGCAGCGGCAGCGCCGCCTGGCGCGAGACCGATGCCACCGCGCCGCTGAATGTCTACGGCCAGACCAAGCTCGAGGGCGAACAGCAGGTCGTGGCGACGTGCCCGCAACATCTGCTGCTGCGTACCAGCTGGGTGTATGCGGCGCGCGGCGCGAACTTCGCCAAGACCATGTTGCGGCTGGCCACGCAACGTGACAGCTTCTCCGTCGTGGACGACCAGGTCGGCGCGCCCACGGCGGCCGAATTGCTGGCAGACGCCAGCGCGCACATGCTGCGTTCGGCCCTGGTCGAGCCGGCGCTGGCCGGCCTCTACCACTGCACGGCCGCGGGGGAGACCAGCTGGCATGCCTATGCCCGGTTTGTCGTGGCCCGGGCACGCGAGCTCGGATGGTCGTTGCAGGCAACCCCCGAGCGCATCATGCCGATTCCGAGCCGCGACTACCCCACACCGGCGACGCGACCGCTCAATTCACGGCTCGATTGCAACCGGATGAAAAAGGCGTTCGGCCTGGCGCTGCCGCCCTGGCAGACCCATGTCGGGCGCATGCTGGACAACATCCGCCCGGCCACGGGCCGCTGACAGCCCGTGCGCGTGCCATCGACAGGTGCGGCCCACCGTGCGGAAATTCCGGCCCTGGCGGAAGAAATGCCGCACGCCCCCCGCTTCCAGGGGGCGCCACCCGGGATTTCCGTCATGACGCGCGGGTAATATCGAGGCCATGAAAACCGTCTACCTCGTCGCCGGTGCGCGGCCCAATTTCATGAAGATCGCGCCCATCGTGCGTGCGATCCAGGCCCATGGGGGCCTGGCGTTCAAGATCATCCATACCGGCCAGCACTACGACCGGGAGATGAACGACGTGTTCTTCGAGGAGCTGGGCATTCCGCAACCCGATGTGTTCATGGGTGCCGGCGGCGGCAGCCATGCCCAGCAGACGGCCAAGATCATGGTGGCGTTCGAGGAGTTGTGCCAGCAGGAGCCGCCCGACGCGGTGCTGGTGGTGGGCGACGTGAACTCCACGCTGGCCTGCTCCATCGTGGCCAAGAAACTGCATATCCCGGTGGCCCACGTCGAGGCCGGGCTGCGCAGCGGCGACCGCGCCATGCCCGAGGAGATCAACCGCCTGGTCACCGACAGCATCTCGGACTGGTTCTTCGTGACCGAGCCCAGCGGCGTGGCCCACCTGCAGCGCGAAGGCCACGCGGACGATTCCATCCACTATGTCGGCCACGTGATGGTCGACAACGTGTTGTACCAGGCCGACAAGCTGGCCGGGGCCGACACGGACGGTGTCACGACGGCGGAACGCTACAAGGCCGGCTACGAAGCACGCTACGATTTCAGCGAACACGATTTCCTGTTCGCGCTGGTGAGCTACGAGAAAGACCTGTTCAGCGGCTACGACCAGCAAATCTCCGAG
>JBFIDI010000322.1:0-6754 GCA_041581405.1 Burkholderiaceae bacterium | reverse complement strand
GCTTTGCAGCACGGTACAAACCGCAACGCAAAAGAAAAGTGTGGGTCGTTAGCTCAGTTGGTAGAGCAGCGGACTTTTAATCCGTTGGTCGGCAGTTCGAGCCTGCCACGACCTACCAAATGATTCAAGGACTTAGCCCAAAAGGCTAAGTCCTTTTTTCATGGCCGCCTCTGGAATGGTGCTGCATGGGAACGCGCAGCCCGATGCGGTCGATCGCAATGGCAATGGCGCCGCCGCCGGCATGAAGGACGTTCACCGGTATCTGCGCAGCACCGTGTAACGTTGATCGGCCTGTCCCGTGGACACGACGAGTGCGTATCCGTGTACGGGCCAGACGATGGGTGGTGAGGCGATCGGCGCCGCGGCATCGCCAGCATGGCGGGCCAGCGTGAGGTGGGGGCGGTACGGCCGCGCCTCGACGTTCAAGCCCAGGCGGGACACGGCATGGGACAGGCGCGTGTGCAGGTCGAGCAGGGCCTCCGGCATCCGTGATGCGCAGACGACCGCCAATCCCCTGGGCCAGCGCTGCGGTTGGTCCAGCAGCAGTTCGCACGGTTCGACAGGGACAGCAACGCCGTCCACGATCGCCGGCACGCGTTCGATCGCGACATCACCCAGGAAGTGCAACGTGACATGCCAGTCGGCAGGTGCGTATCGTCTGGCGTCGTCACCGAACGTCCAGTGAGCCGCGTGTGCGGCGATCCGGCGCCGGACGGCGGGTTGCGGCCACAACGCGAGAAAGATGCGTCGTGACCGCGAGGAGCGCGCCGTGTGCCGGGCCATGATGGACACACAGTATGCGCCAGGTCCTCGCCGGGTCCCGGATGCGGGCGGCAGCGGAGACACACACGCGCAGTACCGGTGTCGCCACCTTCGTTCCCCGGGTTACGGTCGCAGGTCAGGGTTGTCCACCGTGCTTGTGGTCTAAGCTGTTGACAAGTTGCTGGATAACTCCCGCAGGCGGCGTCGGCATTGGGATTGCAGCGCCTGCCTATTCGGCAGGCAGCGGACCGGCGGGCCATGTCCGAGTGCCGGGTGCATGCCACAATGCCAGGATGCCTTTTTCGGGCACGACACACGAACGACATCAACAAGGAGGGCCACCATGGCGCAGGAGGACGACACCCATTCGAAACTGGTCGGGTACGCGTTGTGGATATTCGGCTTCACCGGCTCGCACCGCTTCTATTACGGCAAGCCGGTGACCGGCACCATCTGGTTCTTCACGCTAGGCCTGCTGGGCATCGGCTGGTTGATCGACCTGTTCCTGATCCCGTCGATGGATCGGCAGGCCGACATCCGCTTCCGCCCGGGGCCGATCAACTATTCGATGGCCTGGGTGCTGCTGACCTTCCTGGGCCTGTTCGGCATCCATCGCATGTACATGGGCAAGTGGATCACCGGCTTGTTGTACCTGGTCACGCTGGGCCTGTTCGGTATCGGCTACCTGTACGACTACTGGACGCTGAACGACCAGATCGCGATCAGGAACGGCACACGCTGACGCGTGTTCGGCGTGCATGGAGCCATGAGCACGAGGGGCGCTGCATCGGCATGAGATCGGATGGACACACACCACCGGCGGCGGTGCTGTATTCGTTCCGGCGCTGTCCGTATGCGATCCGTGCGCGCATGGGCTTGCATGCGGCCGGTGTCGCGGTGCAGATCCGCGAAGTGGCGTTGCGCGACAAGCCCGCGTCGCTGCGTGTGTTGTCGCCCAAGGCCACGGTCCCGGTGCTGCGGCTGCCCGACGGCACGGTGCTCGACGAAAGCCTGGACATCCTGCTCTGGGCCTTGCGGCAACATGACCCCGAACTCTGGCTGGCAAGCCTGGACGACGATGCGGTGCGGCAATGGGTCAGTCGCAACGACACCGAGTTCAAGCCCTTGCTCGACCGCTACAAATACGCGCCGCGCCATCCCGAACGGTCGCCGCAGCAGCACCGCGACACCGCGCTGCAGGCCTTCGTCGGCCCGCTCGAGCAATGGCTCGGTTCGCGGCCGTTCATCTGTGGCGCGCGGCCCGGCTGGGCCGATGTGGCGGTGTTCCCGTTCGTGCGGCAGTTCGCGATGGTCGAGCCGGCCTGGTTCGCTGGCGGGGCCGCCGTGCCGGCACTGCGCCGATGGCTGGATGCCTGGCTCGCCAGCCCCGGATTCGCGGCCGTCATGGCCAAGCATCCGCTCTGGGTCGATCCGCCGCCGGGTTCGGGTGGGGGCGCGCAGGCTCTGGTGTAAATTTGCTGCGTGTTCGTAGTCGATGAAGGTGGTGTATCCCGATGAATGAAAACCTGCTGGAAGCCGCGGCGCGGATATGGCACAGCCTGGGCTCGCTCGCCGTGTCCGGCGCGCGCATCATCGGCATCCTGCTCGTGGCCTGGCTGGCATTGAGTATTTCGCGTCGGGCGCTGCGGGTCCTGCGCACCCGGATCGCGGTGCGGCTGGAGGATGCCGAGGCGATCAAGCGGGCCGATACGCTGAGCCGGGTGTTCCGCTACATCACGACCGTCATCATCAGCCTGATCAGCTTCATTGCGGTGTTGTCGGAGCTCGGTGTCTCGGTGGCGCCTATCCTCGGTGCGGCCGGTGTCGTCGGCCTGGCGGTTGGTTTCGGCGCACAAAGCCTGGTCAAGGACTACGTGACCGGCCTGTTCCTGCTGGTGGAGAACCAGATCCGCCAGGGGGACGTGGTCCAGCTGGGCGAGTTCAGCGGTTCGGTCGAGGAGGTCACGCTGCGCTACGTGCGCCTGCGCGACTACAGCGGCAATGTCTATTTCATCCCGAACGGAACCATCTCCACGGTGGTCAACATGAGTCGCGGATTCGCGCACGCGGTGATCGACATCGGCGTGGCCTACGGCGCCGACCTGGACCGGGTGATGCAACTGATGCGCGAGGTCGCGGCGCAGATGCGTCTGGAGCCCGATTTCGCGCCCCAGATCCTGGACGACCTGGAGATTGCCGGCGTGCAGGACTGGGCCGATTCGTCGGTGAAGATCCGGGCCCGCTTCCGGGTCATGGCCTTGTCGCAATGGGCCGTGCGCCGGGGCTACCTGCTGCGGCTCAAGCGGGCCTTCGACGCCCATGGCATCGAGATCCCGTTTCCCCAGCTCACGGTGCACCGGCCCCAGGGCGACAGCGGTGCCGACATGGCGAGCGAACCAGCACCCGTCGCGGCGGCTGCCGCCACCACCGGAGCCGCCGCGGCTCGCGACTGAGGTCGACCGCGCCGGCCAGCCGCCTGCGCGGTCTCAGCCGGCGCTGGGCCGGGTCTCGCCCGGATGCGTGGCGCCGGCATGCGAGGCTGGCTGCTCCGCGTCGGCTTGTGCGGGTTTCCTGGTCGCGGTGTCCGCAGCGTCCTTGGCCTCTGCGGCTTCCGCGGCCCTTGCCATCTTGTTGTGATGCCCCTCCGGCAAGGGGCCGACCAACACGTTGAAATCCACCGGCTTGGCCAGCACCAGCGAGGGCAGCAGCGTCGACACGCCGGCATAAAAGAGCAAGGCGCCGTACAACGCGTCCGAGACCTGGAAACGCTCGCGCATGATGGTGGCCAGCACCAGCGTGAAGATCAGCGTGGGCGTCAGCGCCGTGGCCACGCGCAGGCTGCCGCGTGCGGTTTCACCGCCGGTCATGCGCCGGTGCAGCCAGATCGAGCCGATACGCAGCGGCAGCACCACGGCCGTCAGGCCCAGGCCCCACCACAAGGCTTCCCAGCTCAGGGCGCCCGACGGTACCCGCATGCCCATGTAGAAGAAGTAGAACGGGACGAAGAACGACGCGAACATCTGGATCGCGCGCAGGTTCTCGTCCGAGGCCAGCAGAGGCATGCGCTGGCGCAGCAGGCGGGCGATGAAACCGGCCAGGAAGGCGCCCACGAGGTAATACACGCCCAGCTGGTAGGTGATGTAGGCAGCGATCAGTCCCACCATCACCAGCAGCGAGAACTCCGAACCGGGCGCATGCGGCAGCACCAGCCGGCCCAGTCCGATGAACAGCAGCGGCATGCCGACGATCATCAGCACCAGCGCGCCGGAGGCATAACTGAGCCGCTCGATCGAGCCCGATTGCAGCACCAGGAACAGCACCAGCAGCGCCAGCAACTCGCCGCCGACCGCCTTCACGGTGACCCAGTAGCGCTCGTCCTCGGTCAGGCCCAGGCGCGACAAGGTGTCCAGGATGAAGCCGGTGGACGGCGTCAGCAGGGCCAGCGCCAGCAATGCCGAAACCTGCCAGGACAGGCCCAGGTAATGCATCGACAACAATGCCGCTCCGGTCAGCGTGATGGCGCGCGCCGCCAGGTGGCTCAGCAGCGGCCACATGCCGCGCCGCAACTCGTCCATCTGCACCTCCAGGCCCGCGAACAGGAACAGCGACGAGATGCCCAGCGTGGCCAGCAGCGCCAGCGTGGCGTCCTGGCTGAAGCCGACCAGGAAGACCGCTGCCACCATGCCGAAGGCGAAGCTGGTCAGCGGCGCCGGAATGCGGAAGCGCTGCAGCGCACGCGGAATGACCAGCAATCCGAAGATCAGCAGCAGATAGACGACTTCACTGGTTATGGCGGGCATGCAGCAAGAAGGACCTGGGTGGGGGAGGGCGATGCGCACGGCGGCTGCCGGCACACGAGAGGACGAAGGGACGCGCGGCATTGGCCGCACGCATGCCCGGCATTTTACCGGCAGCCGCCGGCATGTCCGCCGGCGCCGGCCCCGGTTGCCACACCGTGGCCGAGGCTATTGGCGTGTGGTCACGGATGCGTCACGAATGCGGCCATCGGAAAGTGCTCCAAGCCCTGCGCCACGCCGATCCGACCCGATTGCACCTCGATGGTGCGGCCGGTCAGTGTGTCGGTCAGACGGGTGCCATCGGGCAGGTCCAGTTCCACGCAGGTATCGGTCCAGACCGGCGCGCCGACGGGCAATTCGCAGCGCAACTGCATCAGGCGAGCCAGCAACCGGGGCACGAGCACGATCAGCGAACGGTCGCCCAGGCTGCGCCTGAAGGCGATCACATGGTCGGCCGCCGTGCCGGTGGTGGCCAGCGCGGTGTAGTCGCCATCGCGCAGCAGGTCCGCCTGCTGCCGGCGCAGCGTCAACATGCGCCAGGTGACCCACATCTTGGCGCGGCCGTCCTCGGGATGGGCGAGCAGCGACGCGGCCTGCGCGGGATCGAGCCGGCGCAGATCCTCCAGCATGGCGCCCAGGCCCGCATGGTCCACCGGCGAACGGTTGTCCGGATCCACCAGGGTCAGCTGCAGGGTTTCCATGCCCTGGTACAGGTCGGGTACGCCGGGGCAGCTGAACTTGAGCATGGCCAGCGCCAGGCTGTTGAAGGCTCCGAACCAGGCCAGCGAGGCGGTCAAGGCCTGCAGGTCGTCGAGGAAGGGGTTGTGCGGGCCCGGACGCAACAGGCCGCGCACGAAATGCTCCAGCGCATCCTCGTAGGCCGTGTTCGGCACGGTCCAGCGGGTGTGGACCTTGGCCTCGCGCGCGGCCTTGTGCATGTAGCGCACGATACGCAGCACATAGGTCTCGCGTGCCTGCGCATCGTGCAGGCCGCTGACCGGCAGCGTGCCCAGCAGGGTCTGGTACAGCAGGTATTCGTCCGCTCGCGATGGGGCCAGTACGTGTTCACCCTGGCTTTGCAGTTCGGAGCGCAGTGCGCGATTCATCTGACGCCAGCGCCGCAATGCCAGCCGCCATCGTGCCGGCATCTCGGACAACACGTGGATGCGGCAACGCACATCCTCGGAGCGTTTGTTGTCGTGGGTCGAGGTGGCCAGCATGGTATGCGGCCAGCGCCGGGCCCGCGCCGCATTGGCGGCATGGAAGTCCGCCGGCGTGTAGCCGAAGATCGCCGGCTCGCCGCCCACCTCGTTGAGCGAGCTGAGCGGGAAATACCGATAAAAGGCGGTGTCCTCGACCCCCTTGGCGGTGACCGGCGCGCTGAACTGCTGGAACCGCACGGCAAAACGCCGGATACGCGTGCGCAATGCGGCGTCGGCCCCGTCGATGGGCTGGGCCAGCAGGCAGTCGCGCACGAAATCGAAGATCGACAGGTCGGCGTCCAGGCTGTGGTTGCGCGCCTCGGTCACGGCCCATTCGATGTACCGCCGGTCCTGCTGCGACGGTTGTTCGCGGATGTAGCTGCGGTAGACCGGCATCGCGGCCACGACCTCGGCCAGCGCCCGGCGCAACTCGTTGTGCGTGTAGTCGCGTGTACGCCGGTCGGCATGGGCGATACGCACGAGTTCGGTCGACAGCACCTGCAGCTCGGCGGCCAGCGCAAAACGCATGATGTCGCGCTTGCCGTCGTGGGCCAGGGTTTCGAAGCTGCGCGCGTCGCCGGTGAAATTGCGCCAGATATGGGCAAAACGCTCGCCCGCCTCGGTATCGACGAGCACGCCGCCGGCGACGTTGGCGAAGCGGTAGCCGGTGGTGCCGTGGATCGCCCAGTCCTGCGGGATCTCCTCATGGGCGGCGGCGATCTTCTCCGCCACCACGTACAGCGGACGCTGCGGCCGGCCATCGGCATCGGTCGCGGGCAAGGACCATCCGCGGCGCGCGGCGTATCCCTGTTGCAGGCGCGCAAAGTAGTGGGCCGGGTCGTACAGGCCATCGGGATGGTCGATACGCAGGCCGTCGATGACCCCGCGCGCCGCCATGTCCAGCGCCATCGACTGCGTGGCCTCGAACACCGCGCTGCGCTCGATGCGCAAGGCCGCCAGGTCGTTGATGTCGAAGAAGCGCCGGTAGTTGAT